>CAUZJP010000106.1:0-5304 GCA_963580235.1 Candidatus Thalassarchaeaceae archaeon | reverse complement strand
TCAGTGAGCTGATACAGCGCTCGATGTTTCCCTCCTCCTGAAAGGTCGGAACAACGGTGACGACGAACGGTTCAGCCATCTAACTCGGCCGCTCCTGCTGACCTGCCGACTGTGAACCTTGCCACGCCTGAGGCGCGAGGATTCATGATGCGGGGGTCTGTGCGAGCCGCCGTGAGCAGCCCGCGAGTGACGATGACCGTCGAAGTGCGCCCGTCGGATGATCCCGAGCGGGTCGCAGTAGCAGTCACCGCTCTGTTTCCCGAATTGCAGCCGCCAGAGTTGCCACACAGCGGCTTTCCAGGTTTGGAGGAGGCACATGTATGGCGATTTGAGGAGATAGATCTGAGTGCCTTCCTCGAGCAAATCGAAAAACAGCGAATCATGGATACTGCACTAGATGCGATGGCGCTCGACCTATCAGCCGACACGACCCGATTCTCTCTCTCCCGCCAAGCAGCCCTAGCAGGCAAGGTGGCCTTCGTGTTGCCCGGCGAGCGGGCCCTTGGAGGAACCATGAGAGTGGAGTTGGAAGGACCGGAGTTGGCCGCTTGGATTGAGCAGGTCACTTGGCATCCCGGCCGCCGCGAAGTCCCTCGCAGCATCTCCGACGAGGTAGCGATGCGGCCCGACGGCGAAGTCACCGAGTGGTTCGATGTGGAACCCGAATACTGACCTCTTTCATCGGCGGTTTTCCTAGAGATTTGCGACACCTTTCTGTTGGATTCTCCTGACGAACTCGACATCGGGCGGAAGCCATTCGACGCCCATCAACTCGCCCTCCTCAAGCCAGCGACATTCGTCGTGTGAGGTCATCTCAGCAGGCGGCAGTACACCCTCCGCCTCGCACAGTAAAAAGGTCAATCGGACAGTCATTTCGGGCCAAGTGTGGGAATACTGATCGCAGATTTTCAGAGGTTTCACCCGCCATCCAAACTCCTCGAAATACTCACGCGCCAACGCCTCCGACTTGCTCTCGCCCTTCTCCACCTTGCCACCTGGAAACTCCCAATATCCAGCCATGTACTCCTCGGGCGCGCGGCGGGCGGCGAGTAGTCGATTCTCGTGGTCGCGCAGTAGGCCTCCAACGACCTCCATCGATGGTCTTTGGACTGATAGCGCGATGATCCGTCGAACAACTTCGACCTGCTCATCAAGTGGGATTACGCTGGTTGGCGGCAGATGGACGAAGATGACAGGCAGTGCTCGCTGGTATCCATCTTTCATTCCCGCTGATTCGACCACCTGAAGAGTCCGAAAGTAGGTCTCGTTGCAGACGAACCTGCCCGCGTCATCGCTACGCCGTATTCTCTCGTCACCGGCGCATTCGGCCAATATGAGGTCGAGTGGTGCGGTTGTGTTCAGTTGCGCGGGCGAATCATCATCGATTGGCAGACCGGCCACTTGACGGCCGGAGTTGTCGGCGATTCTGAATGCCAATTCGTTAGCCGCTGACGCCTCTAGACGAATCCACTCGGCATTCTCTGCAAGCCCAAGATGAATTATGGCCGCTGGATTTGCTAACCGCTCGGTCTCGGAGATGAGCGCACTGGGCAAACGTGTTGCGATGGCTGCGGCGCCCTCCTCATCGACAGTGAGGATGGTGGATTGCACGACAACAGATGATTTTCGAGATTCAGCTTGGTATGGGCCGGGTGATTCACCGAGATCAATGACGCCAACGAATCCGTCGAGCGCCTCGGCAACCTGCTGAGAGACATTCACTTCATGTTCGCCAAACGGCTCAAACCCCGTCAACCAGACTCCGCCACCCATCGAATACCCCCGAACGCACTCCGCACCCGGCGGTCAGTCACATCAGTTATGGTCGAGTCGGCCCCACCGCCGTCCAATGGACGACTTGGAGGCGCTCTCTCTGCGAGACTCGCGCGAGCGGTTCGGCGAGTTGCATGGCGAAGCGAGCGCCGACTCGGGGCTCATCCTGGCTGACGGCATGCTCTACGCAATCGGCTTCTTCGCAGTCCTCACTGCCCTCTTCGAAATCATGCAGGGTCTCAGCCCACAAGACTGGAACTGGTCTGAAGTGAACTGGACCATGCTCGGCTCGGGCGCTGCGCTTTGGCTCTGTTCCCAGTCGCTCAACGACTTCAAGCGCCTCCTTCCTCTCTGGCTCCGCCTCGCGCTGCGAATGACGATTGGGCCCACTGCATGGTCCGACCAGTCAAGGCGGGCCCGTGTGAGGAGAGCAGTAACGCTCCTGTTTGCAGCAGCGCTCTCATTCATCATCGGCATTGAGTTTCAGAGAAGCGGTGAGTCGATTCTGACCCGTTCGGGCATCCCATTCCACATCGTCATCTATGCGGTTAGCGTAGGAATCCTGTTGCTCGCAATCCACTGGTTCAGGCTTCTCGGCCGTGAGGAGAGTATCGTCATATTCGACTGAATATGGCACGAAAGACCGTCTAACTCAAAGTGCAGCAGTGGAAGGTGAGAATGTGGCAGAGGGAATCGAGGACAGCCTCGTCGAGCGTTTGCGGGTTCGTTTGGAGGACCGTCCTCGGTGGCAGACACCGTTCATGGCAATCATCGTCATAGTCAGTGAAATCACCGGTGGCGTAGGGCCGTGGGGTGCGCTGAGGCCACTGATAGCGACCGCATTGGCAGTGTTCCCATTCCTCTATCTCGGGCAGCATTTCAACGGCCAACACTCGAAGGCCTTCGACTGGACTGCACTCCAGGTTCCGCTCCTCTTCTGCCTGCTCTGGCCCCTGCTCTGGCTCTGGTCGATCTTCGACGCCTACCAAACCGCGATGCTTTCGGTCACTGACGAATATTCTCTGGCCTAGAAGTCCTCGGGGATCTCAAACGGCGAGAACAACTGCCCAGGCGATGTCACCGCTGCAAGTTGACCCCTTGCAAGTCGTTCCCACTCTCGTAAGAGCAGGACTGCATCGGTGTGATTCATCTCGGTCTCGGTGAGCACGACGCGGATGATGGTGTCGAAAATGTCCATGCGAGCTTCGTCTACCATGGTCAGGACACGCTCCAAATCCATCTCTATCGCTGATTCAGCAGACTCAACCTCAAGTGGCCACGGACTCGCCACGAGTACGGGTAATTCCTCCCCGGTTTGGGAAGCCACCTCATCGAGTTGGGAGGTGAGGTGCTTGAGGTACTTTGAGAGGACTAGGCTGACCTCTATCACGGGCAGGTTGTATTGATTCACAAAATTGACCATCTGCTCTTGCAGGAAGAGCATCTTCTCCTTCGGCTCAACGGTTGGGAGGGGCGGTTGACCGTCCTCGTCCAGTGGAGGGGACTCGGGGTCTGGGGACGCACCCGCAACTGGCTCACTCATCGGTCTGAGGCGGTTGAGCAACCGACTTCATGCTTCTCATTGAGAGGTGAAGTGTTCTGCCGCCGATTCCAACTCCTTTCCACTGAGGTAGTTGTTGCCGTCTGAATCGAACAGGACAGCGTGACGCATGAAGGCGTCCTTGTCGGTGATGTCGAACTTCTCCATCACCCCTTCCACCACAGAATTAGAGAACTTGTACTTGGCCGCAGGGTGATTCCCAAGCAGTCCGGACTCTTCCGCGGAACTCATCTTTATCTCTGGAATCTCATCCGCTGGTGGTGCCGGTGCGGCTGCGCCACCTTCGGCCTGCTGCGCCTTCCATATGTCCACTTGCTGCTGTGTCCACCCTTGGGCGAGCAACTTCTCGGCGGTCCAGTATTCCGCCTGTGTGGGTGTCGAACCGCTTGCGGGGGGGGCTGCTGCGGTGGAAGGCACCGGGGCGGCATCCTCAACACTCGTGTATCCGGGTGGAGGCGGAGGCTCTGCGCTAGGGTCGAAGCCGGCGGGTGGTGATGGTGGCGGCATCCCGTCCGAGTCGTATCCGGGTGGAGGTGGGGGGTGCGCCATCTCGGTCGCTACCTCGATCGTTTGGTCAATTGGTGGGCCATCCTCCTCGTCGGACTCCAAAATCCGCCTGTTCACTACGATGAGGACCACGATGGCGATTAGCGCAACCATCAGCGCGAGGTAGAGCATCACCGTCCCGGTCTGCTCGGTGAACTGCTCCGATATCGCAGCCCCATCACGCGCTATCGGCGGCTGCAGCATCAGCGGATCAAGTGATATCCGGTCTAGAATAACGTGACCGTCGAGAACCACCAATCGATAACGCTCGACGGTCTCCTCATCAACTTCCTCAGTCTTGAGCGGGATTGAGGCGACGAAGTCGCCGTGTGGTCGCAACAGCGCGTCTGTGGAGCCATTGTGGACATCCACCCAGTCGCCATCCTTGGTCTTCTGTTGCAGCGCGAAGGTAATCGTCCCCTCCTCGGCATTGGTGTTGTTTCCAGCGATGTCAAGAATGACTTCAGAGCCGGATTCCGGCGTCGCATCCGACCACCGGATTTCCATGTCGAGAAGGTTGACCATGGGGCCTACTCGGATGATTCGCCAAGTAGAGAGCGGAGTTGATTCGGTGTTATTCTCTGATACATACGGGTTCCCGGCAGCGTCGGCGCCAGTCACCCAGATGTCGACATTGTAGCCGGGCAGTAATTGGGTCACCCCTTGGTCAGTTAGGTCGACCACGCCTGTCCAATGCCCATACCCGTACTGGTCCAACAGCGTCCCGAGCTCTTGCGAACCGCGGGCGACTTCACTCTCACCAGCCTTCACCTTGTAGTGTAGAACCGCGGGCCTTTGGGCGAGGAATCCATGGTCGTCGCTGGTGTTGAGGAAAACGGCGACCGCTGAGGCATCCCTGATTCTGAGGTCGCCCTCCGGGAGAACGCTGTTGATTACTGGCGAGTTGCCATCGACCACGAGGAGGATTCTCGGCTCGTCGGGAGTTTCGTCGCTTGCCAGACCGGGCAGATTTTCCAGCCACGCCAACATGTCGAGGTGCCCGCTTCTGACATTCGGGACCAAGATGTCAACATTGAATTCGCCGTTGTCCCTCGGAACTGCTCGCCACTCTATCTCCAGATTTCCGACTACGATGTCAAAGGCACCTTCCGGAGCTGGAGTCTGATCCTCAGCGAAGAGGATGCGTCCGTTGACGCGCACCACTTGTCCGGCGGCTATGGTCTGCTGTTCGTCGCCACCGGTGTACAGATTGCGTCCTGTGGCGAGGTCAATCGCCGTGAAGTGGCCTGGCGCCATGTCGAAGCGGAGGTCATTGTCAAGACTCCACCTGTCATTACCAAGTCCGCCCCGCTCGCTGAAGCAGGGGTCGGTGTCGCCCTCCTTGCACGGCCAGTCGGCTACTTCCACAACAGGCACGAAGGTCACCTCACCATCGGTATCCCACAACTCTGGGAAATGCCAGG
>CAUZJP010000105.1:0-5307 GCA_963580235.1 Candidatus Thalassarchaeaceae archaeon | reverse complement strand
CACATTGGCCGCCGGGCCAATCGCCTCAACCATCACTTCTGATCAAACCGTTTCATTCTGGGTCGACATCCTCGACGCAAACGGCAACTCGGTCCCCGGCGAGACGGTGACCTTCACGCTGACCAACGGCTCAATCGCAGAGGGATCTCAGCAAACAACCCCGGTGGGAAGCCTGACTTTCATGCCGTGGAGGACAGGTACGCAGTGGGTGAATGTGACTTGGAGTACGGAATCTTTCAACATGTTGGTGATAGTGACCGAAGGAAATCCGGCATATCTCGTGATGGCTGGCGACGCGCAGGTGCCGGCTGGAGAAACTCGCGACTTCAACTGGACTGCCTACGACTCTCACGACAACCCGATTACCCCGTTCAGAGTGGGCTCGGTCAACTGGAGTGTTGAGAATGGCTCCATCTCATCTGTTGGTGAGTACTCCGCCTACGCTGTTGGATTCTGGAATCTCACCTTGATGACGGGCATCGGTCTCAATTCGACTCAACTCGTTGAAACCACACATGGTGTCATCGCTGACTTAGAGGTCAACCCCTCGAATAATTCGCTGACAGCGGACGGGGCGATAACCTTCGAGACGGTGCGCATTGATGTGAGAGGCAATCGGCTGAATGTGACTTTGCCACTATCTGCGTGGGCATGGTCAAACGGTTCGTTGTACGCTGAGGAGCCTGTGCGTTGGACACCGTGGGTCTCTTCGACTCAGTGGGTAGAGGCGACCTTGGAGGGAGTGACGACGCATGTTGTCATCTCTGTTCTTCACGGCGAGGCGGTTGGAATCCGCCTCAAGACCACGGCTACCACCGTGGTTTCTGGCGGTGCGGTCACTTTGAACGCATTCGCATTCGACCAATTCGACAACGAATGGACCGGTCTAGTGGATAGCTGGGAAATCGTCGAGCCCATGGCAGGCAATTGGCTCATCTTCCAATCCGAATCCTCGTATGCTGACTTTGATGCGGTCATCGTCGGCGATTGGACTGTCAAAGCAATCTACATGCACGAGGGAACACAAGCGATGTCTGATGAGGTTGTTTTCACCGTCATAGCCGGTCCGTTGACGAGTATTACCATCTCCGGCCACGGCTCACAATTGACGGCAGATGAGAGTTTCACTCTCAATCCGATAACCCGAGATTTGAATCAGAATATGTTGGCCACTGACATGTTGCGTTGGTTCGTGTGGGATGCCACCAGCCCGACCACTCAACCACCCTCCTGCGTAGACTGGGGCAATGAGTTGACCAGCGTTCTGCAGGCGAATGGATTCGTCTGGGAGGCGAGCACCGAGGGGACTTGGAAAATCTGTGCCTCTTCTGGCGCCTATCAGGCCATCATCGAGGTTACCGTGGCACATGGCATCGCTGCTGTATTGAGCGACGAAAGCACGGGTGACACATTGGTTGCCGGCGCCTCTCTCTCCATTCAGATCACTGCCACCGATGGCGACGGCAACAGTTTCCCGGTAGAGGTCTCTTGGAGTGGGAATGCGGCTGACTTCACTGACAACGAGGATGTCGGCTCATACGATTGGGCTGGCACCGTCGCTGGAAACCATTCATTGATCTACACCCAGGACTCGACCGGGCTCACCGGAATTTGGACTGTCACAGTCACACCCTCTGTCCTCGCCTCCTTTGAGATGGTGGTCACTCCGGGAACCGCGGTCTTCCAGCAACAGACAATCACGGTCGACATCACGGCGTTTGACGGCTTTGGCAACGAGATACCAGTACCATATACTGCCTATCTCGACACGGGCAATGAACTGCATAGAGCGACCAAGGATAACCGTTCACAATGGACAGTCTACATGTTGGCTGAAGGGACGACCACGATTACCGTAGTCGCAGAGAATGTGCATGTGTCACAGGATATCACAGTGCAGGGAAATCTGCTTGGCTTCTTTGAGGCTGGCGGCTGGCTCTACTACCTCGGCGCCGCGCTTGGAGCGTTCATTCTAATCGGCATCATCGTCGTATTGGTTGTGCTCCTACGCCGCGCCGGCGATGAGGAGGATGAGTACGACGACTACTTCGAGGAGGAGGATGAGTACGACGAACCTGCCGCTGACGCCTATGACGAACCTGCCGCTGACGCCTATGAGGAACCTACCGTCGAGGAGGCGGGCTACGGCGGCGTCGAAGAGTACGCTGCTGAAGATGCCGGCGCAGCCGACCCCTCGATAACCGTCGACGAAGATGGCACCGAGTGGTGGGAAGACGAAGAGGGCGTCTGGTGGTACAGGTCTGGCGACATGGAAGACTGGGCAGTATGGGAAGAGTGAGGCCACCTCAAGAGTAATCCGAATTGCCCGAATTTCCATTGAATCTCGCCCGCCGTAGGCGGGCGATACGCCGCTGACTTGATGTGTGAGAGCGTCGCTCACCGGTGAGGCGTAGCCATGTCTCCCCGCTCTTTTGTCCCGCTAATCGCCGCGATGTTGCTGCTGACATCTTGGGCTGCGATGCTCCACGAACCACAGGTTTCGGTGTTCGATACAACCGTCGACCATGCCGGCGGAGCAGAGCCAGCCGGAGGCACATTAACAGACAATGGTGATGGCACTTCGACCTACTCAATCACTCTCGGCACCTCGTCCGAATTGTACGACACTTGGCTAAGCGCGGCACAGTCATCGACCAACTTCGGCAGTGATAGCAAACTGAAGGTTGGCTACTCCAACAATGACAGCAGTCGCTGGAACACTCTCTTCGGAGTTGATCTCGATGCAGCCGGCTTCTGGACGAACACCTCAATCCTGCAAGCGGACTTGGTGCTTCACACTCGGCAGGTGCAGGGTACACCTACCGTCCGCAGTTGGGTCTGCTATGACTCGGCATGGCAAGAGGACAGCGTGACTTGGAGTGGGTGGCAGGTAGGGGGTGCACTCGGAAATCTCGATTCGGGAGGTCTGATGGATGAAAAGTCGGGCTTCTCCGGCCTCAATTTCACATCGTTCGATGTGACCCGCGCCGTGGACATTGCTCACCACAGCCGATTCGGTGGGCCGTCAGAGCCGGCAAGCATCCTTCTCACAGGGCCTGCGTGGGGCGATGAATGGGTTGCCTTCGACTCTGTTGACTTCGCCTTCTCCTCCGAGCGTCCCAAGTTGAACATCACCTTCACCTGGGGCACTCCCTCCTCCCTCCCCACGACCACCCAATGGGTTGACATCTATCCGAAAGAACCCCATCGTATCGACGCTGACAGTCAACTTTCCCTTGAGGCGGCGGCGCGCTCCGGCCAAGGGGATGTGAAGGGCGGCACCGTGACTTGGTTGACTGACATCGGTACGATTGACGCTGGCGGACAGTTCACGCCGGACATCACCGGCGTCGCCAAGATCGAGGCGATTGTCAACGGGGTTCCCGGTGAGATAAATCTGCAGGTTACGGCAGGGACTCCGGTCAGCCTCAAGATATCACCCGAGACGGCACAAATCACAGTTGATGACAATATTAGTTTCAATGCCTCTCTGCAGGATGCGATGGGCAACGAGGCCGAAGGTGCAGCCATCACTTGGCACTCTGACAATGGATACATCGATGCGAATGGAAACTACACGCCAATCGCTGTCGGAGATGATGTCGTCACGGTCCTTTGGCAGTCGTTGTATGACTCCGCAGACATCACCGTCTCAGCGGGAGCAGCGGCGAACATAACCTTCGGAGAGGGGCTCACGGTCGCGGCTGGTGAACAACTTCCGTTGATTTTCACGGTGTCTGACCGAGCTGGAAATCCATTGCCGAACGAAGCCGCAGGTTCCATCTCATGGGCGGCAGAGAATGGATTCATCGATGGCATCGGAGTCTTCACGGGAGATGCTGTCGGCACTTGGAGAATCAATGCGACCGGAAGTTCTGGGGCGGTGGGACACACCTTCGTGGAGGTCACTCAAGGAACTCTCGCCGACCTCGAAATAGTTGAGCCGAATGGCAGCCAACCGGCCGACCAACCAGTCCTGCTCGTAGTCCTATGGCTCGATGTCAGGGGAAATAAGGTACCTGTCAGGATTCCACTCACCAACTGGACCGCTGAAGATGGCAATTTCCGAATGACTCCCGACGGAGTCGAGTGGTTGCCGAGGCGTGAGGGAAATTGGACGGTCGGAGTACATGTTGAGGATAGATGGGTGAATGTCTCCATCTCTGTGGTTCACGGTAACGCAAGCCGGCTACTCATTGTGTCTGACTATGAGACCATCACCGCCGACGACATCATCGAGCTTGAGTTGCAGGCAGAGGATACCAAGGGCAACCGCTGGATCATCGCAGGGAATTGGACGGCAATGGAGCCTCAAGCGGCGCCTTGGCTATCGGAGACGCCGAACGGCGCTGCCTTTGAGGGGGTCCTCGCTGGAATTTGGACCATCCGCGCCGAACATGATTCTCCGGATGGATTATTCTCGACCTTCCTAATGCTGGAGGTTTTGCCCGGCTCACTGGCACGGATAGAACTTGAAGGACATGGGGGGCAAATTTCGGCGGACGGCTCGTTCGACTTTTCACCGCGCTTCTACGACGAGGATGGGAACGAACTCGCAGAGGTCACTCTCAACTGGACGTTCCGCCACCAAGGTGAGGCATATGACCGAACAGGGGATCTTCGATCCAACGACGCGGTTTGGTATCCAGTTTTGTCAGGACACCACGAAGTGGAGGTGCAGGCGGCAGGTGTCTTCGCAGCGATTGGGATTGATGTCGAGCCGGGAATCCCTCATACTTTGAGGGCCCTCAATGAGGGCGTGGTTGTCTTGCGGAGCGGAGATTCAATCCAGATCGACATCAACGCGACAGACTTGGATGGCAACGATTTCGGTTCAGATGTATTGTGGTATGTCCCGATAGACTCTGTCGATATTGCGAATGGGACACGTGACGGAGCATATCTGCTGCGCGGGCTGAGAGAGGGCACCCACATCCTGCGCTTCACCTCCGGGCTGGCGGAAGGAGAGATTGTGGTCACCGTTGAGTTGGGAGAGCCGGTGCGGGTCGAGTTACACATACCGGACCACGCCATCAGAACCGGCTACCAAATCGACATTGAGGTTCGGCTCTACGACTTCGGCGGAAACAGGATTTCCTCCAATCCTGACAATGTGCTTCTCACGAGTGGTGCCGGCACCTTCGTTCACGATGTCGGAGACCACTGGCAGTTACAACTTGAGAATTCGGGTGAGCAGCAGCGGGTCGAAATTGACTATGGGACGGTTGGCGGTGAGATTTTCATCGATGTCGAGGCCGATCCGCTCTATGCCTTTGGAGACTCATCGTTGGCTACTGCACTTTGGAC
>CAUZJP010000104.1:0-5357 GCA_963580235.1 Candidatus Thalassarchaeaceae archaeon | reverse complement strand
AAGGGACGACCGATTTCATCGTGCTCTTCAAGCATCAATATCTTGAGACCGCCCTCGGCAAGTCGGCGACCGAGATATCCACCGACCGGCCCGGCGCCGACAATGACGACATCAAATTCTGGCATCCTACTCCACTTGCTGCGACTGTCGGCCACCTATGATGGTTATTCCCCGCTAATAGGGTGTGAATTGACGGCATGTTCTGGCCGGTTCGTGTTCAGCCTTCAGATGCCCTTAGCCTCTTCCGCAGGACTTGAACTTAGATCAGTCGCCCTTGGCCTTGCCCTTGGCCTTGCCCTTGGCCTTGCCCTTGCCCTTGGCCTTGCCCTTGGCCTTGCCCTTGGCCTTGCCCTTGGCCTTGCCCTTGGCCTTCCTTCGACCACCGCGGCGCCCCTTGCGTCGGCCGCCAGTGAGCTCAATCATCAGTCCGATGAGTTCACTGGCGGTGCCTTTTGGACCACCGGTGAGTTCGTCGAACGACTTTGCACCCACGAGTTTACACATATCCTCCTCACTCAGCTTCGTCTCGGTGATTTTGGCGAGCAGCAATTTCAACTGTGGTTCACTGGGCGGTCTAGGTTTTGAGTCCCTCACCTCGATGAGTTTGCCGATGAGGTCGCTCGCCTGTTCCATAGTTAGGGTTGAGATGTCATCGGACTCGGCCATCGAGAGGGCTTCGTCCAACGGAAGGTCGCCAATTTGGTCGATTAGGCTGATGATGAAATTCGTCTGCTTCTCTGTCGCAGGTGGGGACCCTTCCTCGAGCAGTTTCTTGATGAGGTCGCTCATTTCAGGCCCGGTGAATTCCTCCGCTTTCCGACCATCGAGAATCTCCTTAACCTCAGCCTTTGGACGGTGAGAGGTTAACCGATTGAACTTCGATAGTTGATTCGGCGTTGGTGATTGTCTGCGCCGTTCCTGAGCATTGGTGTGTAGACTTTTGAAGTGGGCTGTGAAACCATCCCAAACCGAATGACCTGTCCTCTCGCCGACCTCAATTTTGTCCAGTCGGTTTTCCATATGGGCAGTGAATTCTGCTGAAAACAGGAATGCAACTGTTGACTCTTCTGATTCCTCGCTGTACATCGGTGCGACCTGTGTCCATAGTAGGCGGCCTACATCCGTGGGTTGGAGAGAGCCACCCTCTTCGATGACATACTTGCGGGTCAGCAACTTGGCGATCGTGGTTGCGTAGGTCGATGGTCTTCCAATCCCTCTTTCCTTCATCTCGGCAACCAATGTGTGCTGCCTGAAGCGACGGGGGGGCTTGGTCTCGTCCTCTACCAATGTCGGATTCTCGTCGCCCTCGTCGATAACAATATTGTCACCGACATCGATTGAGAATGAAGGGGGCTCAAGCCGTGGGGGCGAGCGTTCAATCCCCTCAAACGCAGCCTCCCAGCCGGCGTGGACTCTCCAAGAGACCGTGCCCGTGAGTGGGCGTGGGAAGCCATCTACAGAGGTGGTGAGGGAGCGTCTTTCGTAGCGCGACTCGTTCATCTGACTAGCCGCGAATCGGGCCCAGATTAGTCGGTAGAGTTTCATCTGATTGTCATCGATTCCATCCGGCTGTGAAATGTCTGGCCTGGTCGGTCGAATCGCCTCGTGAGCATCCTGTGCGGCCCCATCCTGTTTTCCGAGAACTCCCTTGCCAATGTGGTCAGCACCCCAATTCCGCTCAATTACCTCCTTCACGGTGGCGCGGGAAGCGGCACTTGTACGGGTTGAATCTGTTCGGAGGTAGGTGATGTGTCCGCCGTTGTACAATTCACCAGCGGCCCGCATCGTCTGGGCAGGTGTCCAACTCCAGCGCCCTCCAGCTGCCTGTAGCAGGGCATCTGTCGTGAATGGTGGTTGCGCCCGGCGAGTTGGTTGACTCGCCTTCACTGCGTCAATCTTGAGTGCCTCATTATCTGTGAGGGCCTGGAATGCCTGCTCGGCGAGTTCCTTGTCGTTCGTCCGGTTGGCGTCGAACTTTCCCTCTTGGTCGCGCCATGCTTCCTTGTCCTTACTTTCGTGAAATCTTGCATTGAATTGGATAGCCTGAGCGTCTACCTTGACCGCAAAGTAGGGAGTAGGCACAAACGCCTCTCGCTCCAACTCCCGGTCCACGACAAAGCCGAGTGTCGGCGTCTGTACTCGCCCCATCGACTGAAGTTTCCAAGAACGGGCAAATTTGGAAGTCCTGAAGCCGACCAGTCGATCCATGTAGCGGCGTACCTTCGCCGCATCGACAAGATGCATGTTGACTTCGCCTGGGTTAGCGAGAGAAGCCTCGACTGCAGGCTTGGTAATCTCATGGAAAATGATGCGGTGGACATCTGCGATGTCGCCTAGAATCTCTTCAAGACGCCACGCGATGAATTCCCCTTCTCTATCAGGGTCAGTAGCGATGTAGATGTTCTCGACTTTTGCCTTCTTCGCTTCCTTTCGAATTCCAGCCATAATCCCCTTTGCCCTTTCAGTCCAGTCCCATGGTGGTTCGGGCAACTTGTCTTTGGCCGCTGCCCACATCGCCTTGCGAGCGTGCTCGTGCTTACCGGAAGGGAGATCTTGGACATGGCCTTTGCAGGCACGGACGATGTATTTCTTTCCAAGGTACTTTTGGATGGTCTTCGCTTTGGCATTTGATTCAACAATTAACAGATCCATTCTCACTCCTCCAGAGGGGTTTTCCAAAAGGTTCCCCGAGCCGCCCCATTTTGACCCGCCACGCGCGCACGCGAAGGAATGCGATGTTGATGGTTCTGGATTCTCTTCCCCACTGCCACCAATTGCCGCATCCGGTTCTGCCCCGGTCGGACGTCCATAGATAAACCATGTTGGTCGGCGGAAGATGACTGCCGGAATAGGGGGGACTATGTCCCCCCGCGAGTGCGACTCAGATTTCTCCCCGCACGCTCGCGCTCACATGCGAGGCGGGGCGGTGTATTGTGAGCAGCCGACACGGCTCGGTCGGCCACCTCATCCAACTCTGCCACGCCCGGAAACCCCACGGCTCGGTCGGCCACCTCATCCAACTCTGCCACGCCCGGAAACCCCACGGCTCGGTTTGTCATCTCAACTCGCTGCGCCGGGCCGTCTCATCCCACGGCTCAGTCGCGGCGGGGCCGGCGCAGTCGATGCAACCGGGGTATCCCGCCTCAAGCAGGTCGTGAACGAGTTGCTGGAAGATATGCCACGAATCGCTGCAATCACCCCGGCCGGCAGGAATCCAACAGACGGCGATGGAGGGTTCGGGTCCTCCGATTCGAGCAATCAACTGCCCATCGCACCGTATGCAGAGATAGTTCCAACCAGCATCTGAGACAACCTCTGGCTCCCTGATCAGGGCAGGGAGTGTATCTGAGATGTGGAGGGCGAGAGCGTTGGCTTGTTCGGCGTACTCGAGGGGAATCTCAAGGACGCACTCATCCGTTCGGAGAAGTCGGCGCGCCGCCTCAGAGAGTGAAGCCCGTGTGGCACCCATGCGCTTGCGGAGGCGACGGAACGCTTGAAGAGTGCCGGCAGAACGGAGAGGGGAGCAAGATGGCAGACCTCGGCGTGGAAATACCCGGTCTTTCAATGTCAAATCCGTTGATGCTCGCATCTGGCATCCAAGGTGGAAATGCTGCTGCTCTCCATCGAGTGGCGTCTAGTGGGGCTGGTGGGCTGGTCTCAAAATCGATTGGGCCGGTTCCTCGGGAGATGTATCCCGGTCCAGTTTGTGTAGAGGCAATGGACTCCGTCATCCTCAATGCGATGGGTCTCCCCAATCCGGGCGCTGACAAATTCGCTGAGGTGGTGAGGGGTGAGGAATTCGCCAAACCGATGTTGGTCTCAATCTTCGGTGGAGATGCCGAAGGTTATGTCGAGGTGGCTGAGAAGATGGCAGATGCTGGAGCATCCTGCCTTGAGTTGAACCTCTCCTGCCCCCACGCAAAGCCGGGCAGTCGGTCACTCATCATTGGACAGCAACCAGAACTCATCAGGGAGGTCGTCGCTGCGGTCAGAGCGGCGGTGGACATTCCAATCTATGCGAAACTCTCGCCTAATACGACGAATATTGTTGTCGAGGCTGAGGCGGCGTTGTCGGCAGGTGCTGACGGTTTGGCGCTGATTAACACGGTCTCGGCGATTGAGGTCGACCCGTTTGCCGGGAGGCCTATCATCGGGAATCTATTGTGTGGGATGTCCGGCCCAGCGATTCGACCGATAGCACAGCGGAAGGTTGCAGAGATTTCTCTCGCCATGCTGAGGGGAGAGTTGCCCGATGTACCCATTCTCGCGATGGGTGGCATCATGACGGGACTCGATGTCGCTCGCTTCATCATGCTCGGCGCCTCAGCAGTACAGATCGGCAGCGCCCTCATCTGGGATGATGTCGACATTTTCCAAGGGATAGCCGATGAACTCAACTCGTTCATGGAGCAGAACGGCTACGACGACCTCGCCTCGATGCGAGGAATTGCACTAGACTCCCTGGAGGGGCTCTCTTGACCCTGCGGGCAGCACCCACGAATCGCCCCGAGGACTTCGACCTCGCCGCCCTCGCCGACGGCTGCTGCGAGCGCCTCGCCACCTCCTACGGAGCCCGTGGAATGATTGCACCTCCAATTCCACTGCCAGTCGTCGAAGTTCAACACGAGGCTGAGGGAGTCGTCACCCTCTGGGTGCAGGTCCCACCCGAAATGGCCGCTGACTACAACCCCGGGCAGTACTTCATGTGCTGGAACCCATACGACGCTACCGGCGGCATGAGCCGCCCCAACTACCACTCCGAGAAGCCATACAGCGTCGGTGATGTCAAAATCGATCGCTCCGGAGTGGACGAGAGAATCGCAGCCGACACCGGAGGTGAAGGACGCACCATGCTAGGATTCACCGTCAAGGACCTAGGGAGACAGAGTGGGGAGTTGACCCGCATGGCGGTCGGCGACTGGCTGGCGGTTCGAGGCCCGTTTGGCACCTCCTTCCCTCGCATGAACAGCGGTGACAGGCTGATTCTGGTATCCGGTGGAATTGGCTCGACTCCTATGCACATGGCCGCTCTCGATGCGCGGCGCAAGCTTGGTGAGCGGCTCAGAATCGACGCAATCATGGGATTTCGAAACGCCGTCGAAGTTCACTATGTCGAGCGGATGGAAAACCTCTGCGATAGTCTGGAAATCACCACCGACGACGGTTCCATGGGCACTTCGGGGTTCCCAACCGGGCCACTACCCGATCTGCTCAGTAATGGCCACGAAGGACGCACTGTGCTGCTGACCTGCGGTCCCGAGCCGATGATGAAGCCGGTTCTCCAAATGGCAGTCGACGCCGGGGTGGAGTGCTACGCAGCCATGGAGAGATATCTGCCCTGCTCTGTTGCAATGTGC
>CAUZJP010000103.1:0-5358 GCA_963580235.1 Candidatus Thalassarchaeaceae archaeon | reverse complement strand
CTGATTAGTCAATTCGAGGCTTTGGCAGCGCGAAGGTCAGACCAAAGGCGACCAGTCCGAGGCAACAGGCGCTCATGTAGGCACCTTGTGTGAAGAAGATGAGGATGGATGCGGTTCGGAGCATCCCGGGGTTACCTGAGCGTAGACCGAGGAAAGTAGCACCCATTCCAATCAGTGCGAGCCCGGAGAATCCGACGCCGACCATGACATACATTCCCGCGGCAGACTCGTCGTACAGTTGCGTGTTGTTCTCTGCCTCTGAGGCAACATAGGAGATCAGCGTTCCATCACCCTCGGTATCGAACGCCTCGTCACTTGGGAAGGTGAGTTTCAGGGTGGTGAAGGCCAACGGCTCGAACGACAGGGGTGGTTTGGCACTGAGCAGGATTTCATGCTCGACAAGTTGTGCAGTCCCCTTCGACTCGTTTGCCATCAACAGAATTTGAAGCCCGGGATTAAGCCCATCAATACGGAAGTTTCCGTTCTCGTCAGTGGTATTCTGATTCTCAAAAATTGAGCCGTTCTCATCTCTGACAGTCACTTTCACGGTATGGTTGGGGGCAGGGCTCCCATCCTCATAGACGACCTGACCGAGCAGAACAGCAGTACCTGGAGTGGCTCTTTCTGCGTCGCGGTAGATGAAGTTGCGGTGGTTGATGAGGCCGGAGTCACCGTCGATGTAGTCCATTCCGTTGGCAAGCCCGAGCATCCCCGTGGCGAACAGGAGAATTGCAAGCCAGACCACCATCGGATGACGGGCCATCTCGGATGGAAGGACGATTCGCGCCCCGCTGTTCTCAAAGAGAGCCGGGGTCGCATCGATGTCTGGCAGACCCTTCAGTTCCTGCAGGTTCTCGGATGTGGGTTCCGCCTCGGCTGACGGCCTGACTTGAGTCGAATTATCGAACTCTTCCTCCATTGCCACACCCCCTCCACAACCTCACTTCCTCATCACACTTCGCTGACCGACCATGTGCGACAATGCGAAGGCGTATTCCCCCCTCGGAGGTAAACATGGCGAGCCACACAGCAACCATTCGCTGGCGCGGCAGCCGAGAGTTGGCCGAGGTGCTGCTCGCTGCCATCTCACCTGACGACCCCGGGACCTTTGAGGCGAAGTTGGAGACTTGTGCGGGGGAGAATGATGAGGTCGTGTTGGTGATTGAGACGGCGTCTGACAGCATTGGTTCGGTGCGAGCGACGCTCGACGATTTGCTCTCATGTCTAGCAGCGGCAGAATCCGCAGTTCTAGCGATTGATGAGGAATAATGAGGCCCTATGGGCCTCCGTTCGGCCGGCGCACCCTTCAAACGGGCTCCACCGGTCGCCGGTCACATGGTCGAGCTCCCAATCCATGAGAGCCTACCTCACGACAGGAGTGCTGAACTCTGGGTCGACGGCGAACCAACCGAACGGTTGAGTTCCAGCATCAGAAGGTGGGTGACCACCCTAATGCACGACGAAGGTGTCAAGGCACCACTCGGTCGGGATAGTGTCAGTGTGAAGGCGACAGTCTGGTCGCAGCAAGCTGGCAGGCTTGCCGGAATCGCCGCGGCTGACCACCTGATGAGGGAGTGGATGCCCGGGGCGACTTGGAACTGGATGGCGGGAGATGGCGCAGACATCGAGGCGGGGAAGATAATCCTCGCAATAGAAGGGGGCCGAAAACAAGTTCTCGCGGCCGAGCGGATGATTCTCAATTTGATTGGTAGGCTTTCGGGAATTGCGACCAACACCCTCAGTTGGAGTAGCGCTGCTGACCCTATGCGGGTCGCCTCAACTCGCAAAGTTCACTGGGGCCTTCTCGACAAATGGGCTGTACACCTCGGAGGTGGTTTGACCCATCGACTAATTCGCGCTGATGCACGGATGATCAAAGAGAATGACCTTGCTGGAATGGTTCAGGAGGGAGAAAAGCGGCCAAAGGCGATTGCCCGAGTCGTAAGAGAACTCGACATCGACTCCGTAGGCGCATTCATCGTGCTTGAAGTCGCAACGATTGACGAAGCGGTGGCAGCTGCTGAAGTGTGGGTTCAACGGATAACTGATGAGGGCAGGCAAGACCGACTCACGCTGATGCTCGACAACATGGATCAAGAGAAGGCAAAGGAGGTCATTCTTGATTTGAATACGCACGAATTACGCGACTTGGTCATCGTCGAAGCGAGTGGGAATGTCAGTTTCAGTAAACTTGAAACATGGAAAATGTTGGGTGTTGATTTGGTCTCCGCAAGTGCTCTTCACCGCGGCGCCACACCACTTGATCTGTCCATGCTGTTCGAGGGTGCCTGAGGTTGTGGTCCTATGGGAGAGGTCCCTAGAAGCCATCCCCGCTATCACTCCCTAATGGGACGAAAGTTACTGACCGAAGCAGCAGCAGATGGTCTACTTGCTGATTCGGCCCTCATCGCTCACGGGCGCGGAGAGGCATTCGACTACCTCCTCGGCGAGCAGACCTGTCCGGCTGCCCGGCTGGCAATCACTGAGGCAGCAGCCCGTCTGCTCGATGCACCTGCACCGATTATCTCACTCAATGGAAATGCGGTCGCACTCGCCGCCGACGACATGATTCGCTGTGCAGCCGCAATCCACTGCCCGATTGAGGTCAACATCTACTATCGCACACCCGAGAGAATGGAGGGCCTCCTCACAAGGCTTGAGGAGAGGAAGATAGCGGTTGCAGAAGGACCCCAGCCCGAAATGTGGCATCCCGATTGGGAGCACATGACCGGAGAGTGGGCCGAGTCGGTGGAGCAGGTGGACATCCTAGGTGGTGAGCCGGATGGTCGAATACCCGGCTTGGAGGGGCCGCGTGCAGATTGCTGCACAGATGGAATCCTCGATTCTGACATCGTCCTAGTTCCCTTGGAGGACGGTGACCGCTGCGAGGCGTTGGTTGCCATGGGAAAGCAAGTTATCGTCGTCGACCTGAATCCGATGTCACGCACCGCCAAGACCGCCACCGTGACCATCGTTGACGAGCTGATGAGATGTTCCAAACTGCTACTGAAAGATCTCGTGGATGGTAGTGTCGAGCAATCGGAAAAGTGGGATAATGAGGCCAATTTATCTGCTTCTCTCGCTGTAATGTTAGATTCGTTGCCACAACCGGAGTGAAGAGTGAATCATCCGAGCATACCTTTTTCACTCTCAGCAATGATGCAATTCTGATAGAATGGCGCCAGCAAGAAAGGACCCCGGGGATGGCGACGACTTCTTTACGTCGCAGGCGACCTTCAACATCGATGGTGAAGCGGAGCCAAAAAGGCGACGTAGAGCACGCGACGGGGAATCACGCGCCAAACCAATCCAGCGTCAATCTGCAGAGGGCCAGCGCCCATCGAAGCGTAATTCTATTCTTGCGCACGATGAAATCGATAGCCAACGCGAAACTCTGAATAATTGTCCTGGATGTGGTAGCGATGTCACCGAAGGTGAGTATGTCGATGTCCTCGTTTCATTCGTGACCGGAGCGGCAGACTACCTCGCTGGCAACCCGGTCAGAACTCAAGCCGTGCAGGCCCTGAAACAACAGGCCAAGGCACTGGAACTTCCCGAACCCTACGAGGATTGGTTGTTGGAGGTGTGCGTCCGTTTGGAGGCGCAGGTGGTTCGCTATGTCGAAGCGAGGCGTGACCTTATTCGGGAAGAGTTGGAAGAACATCTTCGAAAGGAATTAATCGGTGACCTCTACGAGCAGATTAGAGGAAATATCGAGGCGCAGGTTCGGCACGACATCGAGACCGAGATGTGGGAACAGTTCGAACAACTCCACCGCGACCAGCAGAGTGAGTGAGTTCCCCTACCGCTCTGAGGGTTGGTCAGGACTCTGAACTGGCTCTGATGCCTTGATGAGCAGATTTGCGAGCCGCTCGGCAATCGCACTTCCGACTTCGGAGGTTGAAGCGTTTCCACCGAGGTCGTAGGTCAACAACTCACCTACAGCCAGATGCTCAGTGACAGCTCGTTCTATCAAGTCGGATACCTGAAGCGCCTCTTCATCCGAGTGTTGCATTCCAAGCCACTCAATCATCATTTGAATAGAGTGAATAGTTGCGATGGGATTCACTTTGTCCTTCCCGGCGTGCTTCGGAGAGGAGCCATGGACCGGCTCAAACAAGCCGTGGACATCACCGATGTTGGCGCTAGCAGCCATGCCCATGCCACCTTGCAACACACTTCCGAGATCGGTGACGATATCACCAAACATGTTGGTTGTGACTACGACATCGAACCACTCCGGGTTGCGGACCATCCACATGGTGAAGGCGTCGATGTAAGCCTCTTCGCAGCGGATTTCAGGGTAGGCCTCCCCCATCTCCCGGAAGACTTGACGGAATAGTTGGCAACCGCGAGTAACATTGCTCTTGTCAACGCAGGTCACCCTAGAGATTCCGTCGCCGGGTGAGCCGTTCCTACGCCTTGAATACTCGAAACCGAGGCGAATCAGCCTCTCAGAACCCTTCCGAGAAATTGGACGAGGGTCCCACGCCAACTCGCCGGTAAGGCCGTCAAACTCGATTTCTGGGTCCTCCATCTCCTCGATTCCCTGCGCCCGTTGGGCTGAGCGCCTCAGCAGACTGTGGTAGAGTCCCTCGGTATTCTCCCGGAGAACCAACATATCGACATAGTCAGGCTCCCAAACCTGTGTGAACTCGTCGTGAATTTTGTGGAGGACTCCACTGTACAATTTGATGGGGCGGACATTAGCGTAGAGATCCAAACCGCTTCGCAGCCCGAGGATGACTTGGCCGCCAGCGAGGTCTCCGTTCGGCAGCACCGCACCGGGCCAGCCGATGGCGCCGAGGAGGATTGCGTCGGTGTTGTCACGGCAGTGCTCAAATGAGCCTTCTGGCCACTCTTCACCGGTGTCCAGCCAGTGCTTTCCACCGCATGGGATGGTCGTCTTTTCGAATGCCAAATCGGTGTACTGCTCGATAACTGCAAGCAACTTCTCACCTTCAGCCATGACCTCAGGTCCAGTGCCGTCACCGGGCAGGATGGTCAGCCGATAGGTCGCCATTGGCCGCGCCACCCGCTCAACATACATGAACACCACCATTCGGGGAGTTGGGTGGGCTGCTGAGGGATTACTTCATCAACCGTCATTGTAGGCAAGTATGGCGTGACAGCCCGCGGTTCGAGCGATGCCGACGATGGTGCAAGAATAGATGCCAATACACTTCCAGTGGAAGTCAGGGTCCTTTGGGAAACCATGCTCCGGCTCGACCCGAACTGGAGTCTCGACGACTGGCTCGCAAAGCAAGCGAAGGATGAATTGAATCTCGTCGAGGGAAATCTCGGGAGAGAGAGGATGCGTTTGGAGCAGCGGCTGAACAGAGTCAAAACGCTCGCTAG
>CAUZJP010000102.1:0-5410 GCA_963580235.1 Candidatus Thalassarchaeaceae archaeon | reverse complement strand
GCGACCGGCAATTTTCGCCCGGTTCTTAATCCAGTCATTTCCGGAAGCCATCTCGCCCCTCCATTGCAAATTCCAACGATGCTATGACTGACGCCCTGTCAATCTCGCTGATGAGGAAGCGCTTCCTTCTGTCGCGTGCACCCGAGTCCAGCGAGACTCTAGTCCTCTCCACTCCGAGCACTTGGGACATCAGATTCAGCAACTCCTCGTTTGCTGCCCCCTTCTGGGCAGGTGACATGACTCGGACTTGCAGTCGCTTTCGCCACTCGTTGATTCCAACGATGGCAGCTGAACTTGCGCCCGGTTGCAACTCGATACTCAACGCAACAGAGCCGTCGGAAGCTTCGGTCACGACCTCATCCCAACGGCTTGGATTCCCATCCACGCTGCTCCGAAGAGGCGGTCGGCTGAAAGTGCCGCGGTCATTCATCCCTCTCGGAGGGCGAGTTGCTCATCGATGATTCGAAACAACTCCTCACGCCGCACCGGCTTTGGAACGAAGGCATCACACCCTGCATCGAACGCCTTCCGGCGGTCTTCAGGTGTGGAGAATGCGGTCACCGCGATTATTCGGGAATCTCGCACGAGAGGGTGGTCGCGGATGGCTGCGGTCAACTGTAGACCGTCTGTCCACGGCAGTTGCACATCCATGAAAATTAGTTCGAAGGCACCCGTCTGAAGCGCCTCAAACGCCTGATTTGCATCTTCAGCAATCTCGACATCGGTGATGCCCTTTGCCTTCAGGAGTGCCAACATCAAACGGACGTTGACGGCATTGTCCTCGACCACCAGTGCGCGCATCTTCCTCGCTCCACCATCCCGCCCTATCAATTCAACCTTTGGCGGGGCTGACAAGGCATTTGGGAATGAAGGTTAGAGTCCCCCTTCGCACCGCCCCATAGGGGCGGCTGACAATGCTTAACTACGGACCGCATCACGGCCGGCCCAAGAGGTATTGCCATGGCTGTTGGAGGGGTTCCGTACAACGAGTTGTTCGACATTTTTTGGGACTGGTCGGTGGTCGTCGGAGTAATCACCTTCGGATGGCTCATCCACCACACATTCTACTACCGTTCCAAGGATGGAGAGGTACCAAACATCGACGATATTCAAGTCGGCGTGTTCCCCAAGCACTATCACAACGCCATTCTTGAATGGACTTGGATTATCATCCCGTCAATCCTCATAGTGTACTTGGCTTGGATCTCAATCGAACCGACCTCACAGGTCTGGCCAGACCCTGACACGGTGGGAGTCGAAGGGGTGGACTACTACGAGGTTGGAATTACAGGTCAGCAATGGTTCTGGATCTTTGACTGCGGTGAATTGGATGTCGACCTCTGCGACACTGGTGTCGACACTGATACCGGGCTTACCACTCTCATCGTCAAGAAGGACATGGTCTACCGATTCAACACCACATCCAATGATGTCATCCACTCTCCCTACTTCGTCCAATGGGGTGCAAAAGAGGACGCCGTTCCAGGAATCTACACCGCCATCTGGGTGACCCCTGACATGACTGGAAAGTTCTTCATCGACTGTGCTGAGTACTGTGGCGACGACCACGCCTACATGACCGGCATTCTGGTAGTACATGACTGAGGTGTGCAAGATGAAGACGAACTACCGGACAATTGCGTTCCTCGGCATTCTAGTCGTTGCGCTCATGCTGGCACCGGCGCTCGACGCTCGACCCACAGGAATCAACAATGTCCCGTCTGGCTGTTCCTGCCACTCGGGTAGCGCCAGCAGTGATGTCTCACCCTTCCTGACCCTCGCCAATGGTAGTGCGCTGCCCGACACCTACGAGGCGGATGTGACCTACAGCCTCGCCTTCGGCTTCACAGGAGGGCCCGCTGAGGACGCAATCCCTGACAGAATCAACACCGGCGGATTCAACCTCGTGGTGTCCAAGGGGACGCTCACTCCAACAGACGAATTCACCAAGATATTGGCTGGCGACTTGACTCACGATGAGGTAGGCAATGACCAACAGAGTTGGACTGCCGACTGGACCGCGCCCTCCGGTGGTAATGCGGAATTCCGCTTGATGGTCAACTCGGTGAACGGTGACAACCTGGCTGATAGTGACGACCACTGGGCACAGGCGACCTACTCAATCTCCGCAGCGGGTGGGGCCGGTGACCAGATGCTGGAGCAGGCTCGGGGCCTCACCGTCCTGATGTCGGGAATGCTTCTCGTGTTCATCCTGCTCGTCATTTCGGTCACCTATGTATTCTACCAGAAGAACCCCGAATCATTCAGTTGGGAGACCTTCGCCCCATGGATTGCTGGCTGGATGACCAGCACTGACCACAAGCGAATCGGGACACTCTACTTCATTCAGGGTCTGTTCTTCTTCCTCGTCGGAGGTGTCATCGCTCTGATGATGAGAGTGCAACTCTCCCAGCCGGGCAACGACTTCCTGACCAAGGACGAGTACAACCAGTTCTTCACCCTACACGGCACGGTGATGATCTTCCTCGCCGCGATGCCACTCATCAACGGTTTCGCCAACTGGATGGTGCCCCTACAAATCGGTGCCAAGGACCTCGCCTTCCCGCGGCTCAACGCAATGTCGTTCTGGCTGCAGCCGGTCTCGGCAACCCTCGTCCTCTCGGGCGTGTTCAGCGGTGCTGGTGCGGATGTCGGTTGGACCGGCTACCAGCCAATCACCACCTGGGGGAGCACCCATCCGGGAGCCACCATGTGGTTGGCCGGACAAATCATGTTGGTAGCGTCCTCCACACTGACGGGAATCAACTTCATCGCCACGGTCGCTACCATGCGAGCGCCGGGGGTAGGCTGGCTCCAGATACCGCTCTTCACCTGGTCGATTATGATCAGCGTGCTGATGCTCTTCATCTCCATTCCCGCCTTCGGCATCGGCCTCGTCCAAGCCTACCTCGACAGGACGATCGCCACAGGCTTCTACAACACCGGCGCGGGAGGAGACCCACTGCTCTGGGCTCACCTGTTTTGGTACTTCGGACACCCTGAGGTCTACGTCGTCATCGTGCCTGCGTTCGGCATCGTTTCAGAGGTGCTCGCAACTAGCGCCCGACGCGCCATCTTCGGTTACAAGTCGATGGTGTACGCGATGGCAGTAATCGGACTCGTCGCGTTCATCGTCTACGGGCACCACATGCTGACCAGCGGCATGTCGCCCGGCTTACGCTTCTTCATGATGCTCTCGACAATGGCGGTCGCGGTCCCGACGGGTATCAAGATTTTTAATTGGCTGAAGACCATGCATGGCGGCTCGCTCGTCTATCGAACCCACACTCTTTGGGCGCTCGGCTTCCTCATCACCTTCACCTTGGGAGGAATATCGGGGATGTTCTTCCCTTCCATCGCAATGGACACCCACCTGCACGAGACCTACTTCGTGGTCGCCCACTTCCACTATGTACTCGTGGGAGGGACCGTGTTCGGTCTGTTCTCGGCGATTTACTACTGGTACCCGAAGATGACCGGCCGTATGCTGAACGAGCGGCTGGGAGTGCTTCACTTCCTAATCGCCTACATCGGCTACACTGGCCTATTCTGGCCGATGCACAAGCTCGGTCTGTGGGGCATGACCCGCCGACATCACACCTACTTCATCCAGGCGAACGAGTACAGCGATGTCATCGGTACGCTTCCTCCCGAGGCCGCTGACTGGAACATGTTCATCACCATCAGTGCCTTCATCTTCGGTCTCTCAGCTCTCATCATGGTCTACAACATGATATCCTCGCTCTTCAATGGACAGAAGGCGCCTGCCGACCCGTGGGGCGGTTGGTCCTTCGAGTGGATGGTCTCCTCGCCTCCGCCGACCCCCTCCTTCGATGAGATTCCGACGCTCATCGACATGAACGAGCATGCCGAGGGCGAGGGGAACTGGCTGATGAAAATGATGGTTCCCGACGACTACGAGGAGGTGAAGGATTGAGCGATTACTCTCACGATGATGACCACGACCATCCCAGCGCCTGGGGGCCACACGACTGGGAGCATGGTGCGCCGCACAACAGTTGGGCGCCGGTCATCATGTCACTTGGCGTCGGCGTCTTCCTGTTCTCCTTCGCCGGCACCTTCGTAATGAACGAAGCGAGGAACGGCACCGACATCAACACCGGATCTCTGCCGATGGTCCTAGTCGGGTTGTCCATATTCTTCGCAGGTCTCATCGTCTGGTGGCGTCAGGACTACTCGTTTGACGGCACCTACGAGCCGAAGGCGACCGGGGTGCCATTCCAGAACATCGACATGCGAAAGGTCGGAATGTGGATTTTCCTTTGGTCTGAGATGATGATTTTCAGCAGCCTCTTCACGACTTACATCCGCTACCGACTCGGAATCGAGTCTTGCCAAGCAATTCTGGACAACCACAGCATCACCTCCTCGGGATTACCATTCAGCCCAGGGGATGTGTGCTGGGTGCCTGCCTCCTACTTCATCGCAGGATCCCACTCCGAATCGTGGACCATAAGTCTCGGCGGCATCGGACTACCCGACACATTGGTCCCCGGCGCAATCAACACCTTCGCGCTCATCGTCTCTTCCTTCACGGTGGTCATGGCACTCAAGACCGCACACCGCACCGACCTCGACCACGACGAGCGCAGCCGCAAGGTGAGAAACTACCTTCTCGCAACAATGGCGCTGGCCACCCTCTTCCTCGCGCTGAAGATAATCGAGTGGTTCTTCGGCTTCCATGTCGGTCCGTTCGAAGCCCCGAGCCTGAGAGACGACCACTTCTCGATTTACAACGAGGCGTACGCATTCCACGGTGCGGGAGGGCACGAGGTTTTGGAGGGGGTCAATTTGAGGTTGTCAGCCTCCACCTTCTATGTCACCACCGGAACCCACGGTATCCACGTCTTAGGCGGAATCATCGGATTGGGTTACATGTCCTGGAAGGCGCACAATGGAGGGTATGGCCCTTCGAACGCGGTGTCGATTGAGTACTTCGGTCTCTACTGGCACTTTGTCGACTTGGTTTGGGTGCTGGTGTTCCCAGCGTTCTATCTGTATTAGGGAGGAATAAAAATGAGTCACACACTATTCGGAAAAGATGTCTACAATCTGAACTTCGGGATGCTGATGGTCCTGACCGCCATTGAGGTAGGGGCAGTTGCTGCATCGGTGCAAGAACTGATCTCCACTCAGATGGTGATATTCGTCCTGGTATCGATTGGCGTTGTGAAATTCCTTGGAATTGCAGGTGTGTTCATGCACTTGAGAATGCAGGATGACTCCAACATTCTGACGCTGACTGCACTCTTCCCGGCCGGATTCATCATACTGATGGTGATTTTCATCGGACTAACCTCGCCCGGCTCTCCAGACAGCCTTCCCGCTTGGTGCCGGCCACCCGGCTACTGAACCACGCCGTCATAGGCAGAGCCAGTGACGACCCGTT
>CAUZJP010000101.1:0-5424 GCA_963580235.1 Candidatus Thalassarchaeaceae archaeon | reverse complement strand
GTGACGGCGACTTGGTAGCCGACGCGGATGACCTATGCGAAGGTCACGATGACTCGATTGATGTGGATGACGACGGGATACCGGATGGTTGCGACTCGCTGGTGGACAGCGACCGCGACGATGTCGCAGACGCTGATGACCAATGTCCTGGTTACGATGATGCGATTGATGTCGATGGTGATGGTATCATCGATGGATGTGACGACATCATCGATTCTGATGGTGACGGTGTCGCAGACTCATTCGAGATGTGTCCCGGCTACGACGATGCGATCGATGTAGACGCCGATGGGACTCCCGATGGCTGTGATTCAATCATCGATTCCGACTTCGATTTCGTAGCCAACGGAGATGATGAATGCCCGGACACTGAGGCGACCGTAGTGGTAAACGAGAATGGCTGCAGTCCCGCCCAACTCGACACCGATTCAGATGGAGTAAATGACGCTGAAGACCACTGTCCAGTGACACCTGGTGGGACTCACGATGCAGATGTCGACGGATGTCCCGATGACACCGATAGCGACGGTATTCTCGATGTCGATGATGCTTGCGCCGGTTCAAGCGCCGACGAACAGGTGGACACTACTGGTTGCGTGCCCGACACCGGCTTTTTAGCTGGAGGTTTTGGCGGCGATAATTCAATTCTACTCGGCGGCTTGGCCGCACTTCTAGTGTCGATAATTCTCCTTGTATCAGTGATGATTGTGAGGAGGGGCAAGGAGAGCGAAGATTACAAGCAACAGTCGGAAATATTCGAGGAAGTCTCCGCATCTTCCATCGAATGGTCCGGAGCAGGAATGCCGTCTCGCCGACCCGTCGAGGGCGCTCCGATGCCTACCTCCGGCTCACCTGCTGAGTCTAGTTCACCCCATGTTGCTCAGGTCGGAGAGGTTCAGGCAGACGGCTATGAGTATCTCGAGCATCCACCGAATTCGGATGACTGGTGGTACCGCGACCAACAGACCAACCACTGGCAGCGCTGGGCAAAATAATTTCAAGAGCAGCGGTTCCCGCGTAGCGAAGCCTTTTGAGCCCCCTTTGGAAAGGCAAGTTGTCCGAGAGGGAGGTGGCCTGATGATGAATATAACAGCCCGACAAGATACGATTCGAATCATAGTGGACATTTTATCCACATTGGTTGAAGAGGCCCGCTTCAATTTCAACGCCGACAACCTCGAAATTAGGGTCGTTGATCCGAGCCATGTGGCCATGATTCGGATGGAAGTGGACAAGTCTGCGTTTGAGTCTTGGGAGGTCGATGACACTGTTCTCGGGCTGGAGTTGTCCAAGTTGGCGAAGTTGGTTGGATTGGCTGGGCCTGGCGACTTGCTGGAGATCAGCTTCGACGAAGGATTCGGCCGAGTCAACATCAATGTCGGCGAAATCGAGAGGGTCATCAGACCACTCGATCGACAGAACATGCAGGAGCCTCGTGTTCCAGAATTGGATGTCACGACCCTCGCCAGTCTCAGTGGAGCCAAGTTTGCCCGCGCTCTCAAGGCAGCGGATCAGGTCGGCGACCTCGTCACCTTCTCACTCGACCAGAACAAGTTCAATGTCAATGTCTCTGGAGAATCGGATTCTGTCAGTGTGACATACGAAGCGGGTGAGTTGCAGGAATTGGTTTGCGACAATCCGGTGAAGAGTCAGTACAGTCTTCAGTATCTCCTGCCCTTGGCGAAGCGAATTGAATCAACTGTGGAAACCATCACGGTTCGCTTCGGTGAGAACTATCCACTACGGCTTGAGTTTGACATCGCTGACGGAGCTGGCAAGGTAGTCTACTTCCTCGCCCCACGGGTCGAAGGCGATGCCTGAGAATTGTGAATGGCTCACAACCCACCCCCCCCACTACGGAGAGCGTCAGCAAGTGTCGCTCAGTATTCACGCCAGCCGTGATTACACAACTTGCAAGATAGAATCCTAGTTTCGGGTTCATCAGAAGCGCGGGTCTGTTTCAGTTCAGCGTACACCTCGTTCTCCTCGCACTTGGGGCAGACATACATCCCTGTTGTCAAGACACCTCTGTGCTGCTTTGAATCATCAATCACCTCGGTAAGATGCTTGAGGCTGCTAACTTCAGATTTTGACCGAGCATCACTCGTATCAATCTCTTCGCCACTGTTTAGGCGGACCGTTTTCTTTGCCGCTCCAACATAACTGCAGCGTCCGTTTGGACACCTGATGCTGCCGTCAGACTCAGGGAAGGCAAGTGTTCCACATTCTGGACAGAAGATTGTTCCACGCTCCGATGTATCAGCGGTACCCTTCCTGCCTTTAAGCCCAACGGATAAGCAGATTCGCAAACCTGCTGAACAAACTCCCAATCGGCACTCCGTCGAGCGTTTTTTTTCGCCTCTTTACTTTACAAGGAGCACCCTGTGGGCGGCACATGCGCATCTGTTGGGATTGGCGTCTCGCACGCGTTCTTGACGGCGACGGCGAGATCGTTGACGAGTCGATTTGGGATGCGAGGCGTAGCCCAGCATCTGTCGCCCAACGGATTTCACGGTTGACTGCTGGCAGGATGACTGATGAGGCGCGTCGTCTCTCCGAAAGATTCCCCGATGCGGTGCCCACCGCTAACTATGACCTCGCCCCCGGCGAGTGGCCGTCTCTCGACGCTGATGAGATTGAGTTGATTCAGCAGGCATCCCTACTCATCGCTCAAGAGGGTGTGGCCGATGCTGCTGGAGACCCCGACCGTCGGTTGGAACATCTTGTCCGGGCTGGAGATGAATTGAGGGCGTCTTGGACAACTCTTGAGGCGCGTGTAATCGAATGGGCTGGGCTTTTTCTTCCCGAACTCGACATCGACGCTGAGCGCAGTCGAATTCCTAGCGCCCTCGCCTCGGCATCTTCACTCGAGGATGCCGCAGCGGTACTCGGAACGGTTCTAGCCGAAGCGGGCATTTCGGATTCCGAGTGGCGGGCGTTGTGCGATTGGTCGGAAGGTGTCGTGGAAGTCGAATCTCGAATAAGGAAAGTCGAGGATGCAACCCGTGTCCTGACTCTCGAACACCTGCCCTCAACCTCCGCTCTGATCGGGCCGCTCCTCGCGGCACGAATGTCAACGGCAGCCCACGGAAGAATGCGACTCGCCCGTCTGCCATCAGGGACAGTCCAGGTCCTCGGCGCTGAAACCAGCTTCTTCCTTCACCTGAGAAGCGGCATACCCGTACCGAAACACGGTCACATCTTCCAACATCCGTGGGTCTGCCGTTCACCTCGTTGGGTACGGGGGAAAATCTCCCGAATGCTCGCTGGCAAGATCTCAATCTGTTCCCGTCTCGATGCATTTGAGGGGCAACCATGGGGGGACCCGGAGGTCGCCGAAGTGGAGGCGCGGGTGCAGGAGATAAGGCAGCGTCACCCGAAGCCTCGACGACGGTGAGGTGGAGTTTGAATGGCGCGAGGTCATCGTCGGCGCATCCGTGAGGTCAGCAGTTCAGTTCGAATTGAGGGGCGTGGCCTGTGGACTCGTAATGCGGTCAAGGGGGTCGCGGTTCGGAACGAGAGTCTGAAGCGAGAGCGAGGCGTAGAGTGGCGGCACTGGTCGCCTCGGACATCGAAGTTGGCGGCCGGAATTCTCCGTACCAAGGGGGAGCCGGCTGAGTTGTTGCCTTTGCAGGGTGCATCGGTTCTCTATCTCGGGGCGGGACATGGGACGACGATCTCCTATCTTCACGACCACCTTTGTGGGGAAGGCAATGAATTCGGCGGCCAAATCGTTGCGGTGGACATATCACCTCGCTGTCTTAGAGATTTGATCCGACTGGCGAAGGCGCGCCCCGGTCTGCTGCCGGTTCTGGCCGATGCGAGAAAACCCGAGACCCTCACCCCATGGCTTCCCAATCGAGTGCCCTGGCTTTTCCAAGATGTTTCTCAGGCAGGGCAGGTCGACCTGTTCCTAGCGGCGGCGAAAAACTTCCTCGCCCCAGGTGGCCTTGCTATCCTCTCACTGAAGAGCGCCTCGGAGCGAGTCTCCGCGGGTGGTGCGAACGAGCAGTACGAAGCGGCGGCAGAGGCACTGGCAAACGCAGGACTTGAGGTTCTCGAGGTTATCGAGTTGACCGGCTGGGAGGAGCAGCACGCTCTGATATCAGCTCGGGCTGGGGCGGGCTGGCCTCACAATTGAGGGCGCGCTCTGAGCGTCGCCTTCGTTTCAGCGAGTGCCCTGTGGTTGAGTACCGGACTGGTGAGCCGAGTGGGCGATTTCCTTATGCTGAGTGGCCCCCTCAAGGCGGCTGAGGAGTTGTCTTGCAGGGGGTTCGAACAGTCACCGTCATCGCCCTCGCCCTCTCTCTTCTGATTGCTGGTTGCTTTGGCGATGAGGATGTGGCCATGACCTTCAATGGCAATGAATTAGGGGCAATGCCGGTCGCTCAGGAGTTTGTCTTGGTCGATAGCACGAACACATCATTCGACAGTAGAGATATCGATGCGGACCTGATAATTTTCACCTTTGTATTCACCCGCTGCAGGGATGTATGCCTTGCACAGACCGAATCGATGAAGTGGCTTCTCGACAATCTCGATGAGAATGATTCAGCCAGAGTCCAGATTCTGTCCATCAGCCTTGACCCATGGCACGATAGTGTGAGCACCATGGCTGATTTCGCATCGAGCAAGGATGCTGATTGGCCGCATTTGACCAGTCCTGATGCCGGCAATATGAGCAAGCAGCGCTACTTTGACCTTGAATCGGTCTGGGGTGCTTACGGGGTATCTTTGGAAACCGCACCTGCAGAGGATGGAGAAGATGACTTCGTTATCGTACACAACCAGCCCATAGTGCTCGTTGACAGCCAACACCGCAAGCGGGTATCTTGGGACAACGCAGAATTCGTTCCTGAACTATTCCTTGAAGATGTGCAAACACTGCTAGATGATGCCGGGGCGGAGTGAGGGCGGATGCCCGAGCTCCCTGAGGTAGAGACGGTTCGCCGGGGTCTCGTCAAACGGTTGGTTGGTAGGTCGATTCAGCGGGTGGAAGTGCGCCGTGGGAATCTGCGGTTTCCATTCCCGGAGAAGATGGCCGAGAGAATGGAGGGGCGCAGAGTCGAGAGGATTGACAGGCGTGCGAAGTACCTGCTCGCTCGTTTGGATGACGGTAATTCGTGGCTGATCCATCTCGGGATGTCGGGCAAGTTCACGCTGTTTGAGGAGGGCGAAGGGCCGAATGAGGTGGGGAAACACGACCACTTCGCAATCTGGCTTGACGATGGTGGGCAAGCCGTGTACACCGACCACCGCCGGTTTGGAGTGATGGATTTGGTTCCGACCGCGGCTGCCGATGAGCATAGATTGTTGAGGCGGCTCGGTGCGGAGCCGTTGAGCGACGATTTTGATGGAGTTGCGCTCTGTGACATGCTGCGCGGCAAGAGGACACCGATGAAGTCGGCACTGCTCGACCAGAGT
>CAUZJP010000100.1:0-5435 GCA_963580235.1 Candidatus Thalassarchaeaceae archaeon | reverse complement strand
AATAACAACTCCGAGTTCCATACCTTGGCTGTCCAAGACAGCGCGATCGAGTAACTCGTCTGGCGAGTATAGCTGCTCATCGATCCTCACGGTGTTTCTCCATCTCCTCTGTAGTTCTCTCATCGACTTCGACAACTTCACAGTCCCATCTGCCTGGATGCTGTGTAGCAACTCCTTAGACAGCGGTGCAAATTCCGCGGGTTTTCTCATGTACTCGTCCGCGACACCTGGCTCGACAAGGAGTCGCATTGACTGGACTCGCTCCTCGTTCGGGTGGTACCTCTCCCCGACTATCACTCCTACACGGGTTTGGTTCACGAAAACCTCCCGCTGTAACAACTCCTGTATTCTGAATGAATCTTCTGACATTCTCTCACTCCATTTCTTCCGGCGCATCCCATCACTCGGTTATAGACCGACGGACAGAATCAGTATATTAACTATCGCCCGTATAATACAAATTCGTTAGTCAATTGGAAAAGACGGATAATCACTGACTAGTCAATTGACTTATTTATTTTCGTATAACTGTGCAAAATGTCTTATTCCAATTGATATTATGAGAAATTGCGAGTTAAGTTAGCAATACGGATAACGCGAATATGCGGTTTATAGAACTCGCGCAACCAATTGGAATAACGGATAATTATCCAGTTTTAGGGGGTGGCCCCCACGCTCTCCGGCTGACATGCGGAATGTGGCGAAAATCGGGAGAATTCAATTTGTTCTAGCTACTGATCAGCCTTCGATTGGTTTGGTCAACTAATTCAATAATTCTTAGGGTTTGAACAACGACATATAGAGTATAATCCCAATTGAAATATTGAATTAACAATTGATATATCTAATATGTTAACCGGATGGATTTTTTGAGTTAACAGCGAGCAACTCCACGCATAGGCAATCCCATAAGCGGGAGTTGCCGCAACGCGAGCATGGCTGGTTGCTCGCCAGACTCGGTTCATTCAACATTGGACAAATACATTCTCGCTGACGGCTACGAGTTCGTCGTCGACTTGGACCGCTCACACGGTAGTCGACTTCACGATAGCAGAGCTGACAGAGAGATTCTCGACATGTTCTCCTGCTTCTCTTCGCTACCCATCGGATGGAACCATCCCAAGTTGGTCGAGATGGAATCTCGGCTCGGTCGAATTGCGGTCAACAACATCACCAACAGCGACCTCTATTCGATTGAGATGGCGGATGCAATCGACACGATCGGAAGGATTGCCAAGCCAGACCACATGTCCCACATGTTCTTCATCGCCGGCGGTGCTCTTGGAGTCGAGAATACACTGAAGGCAGCGATGGATTGGAAGCAACAGGACCGTTCTCGAAAGGGCCTCTCTGGGGATGACGGACATCCCGAGTTGAGCATCGCCCACTTTGAGGAGGCGTTCCACGGCCGCACTGGCTACACGATATCGCTCACCAACACTGACCCCGCAAAGACAGACCGCTACTCAAAGTTCGACTGGCCTCGCATTCCAAATCCCAAGATTCAGTTCCCTCTCGACGAGGCTGAGTCATCACGGTTGGATGGAGTCGAGTCCGAGGCGATAGAGAGCCTTCACGTAGCAGCCGAGGCAAATCCGGACCAGATCGCAGCAGTCATCATCGAGCCTATTCAGGGGGAGGGCGGTGACAACCACTTCCGCCCACAGTTCCTCCAGGAATTAGAGAGGGCGACCCATGATGTCGGAGCGCTGTTCATCGTTGATGAGGTTCAGACCGGCGTGGGGGGTACTGGGAAGATGTGGGCGTATGAGCACTATGGAATCAAGCCGGACCTACTGGCGTTCGGCAAGAAGCTGCAGGTTTGTGGAATGATGGGCGGCGAGCCAATCACCGACAACGAGGACAATGTATTCGATACAAGTAGTAGAATCAACTCTACTTTTGGAGGCAATCTAGTCGACATGGTGCGCGGTGCAGTCTGCCTTGAGGTGATTGAGGAAGAGGGACTGCTCGCAAACGCGACAAAGGTTGGCGCTGACTTGTTGAAGGGCTTGAACGAACTTGGAGAGCGCCATGAAATCATCAGTAACGTGCGCGGCAAGGGTCTCTTCGCCGCCTTCACCTTGCCTGACAAGGCAACGCGCGACGCCTTCAGAATGCAGGCACTCGAAGACGGTCTTCTTGCTCTCAACTCCGGCTTTGACAGCATCCGATTGCGCCCCTGTCTCAACTTGAGTGCTGAGGAGGCCGATGAGGCGCTGGCAATCTTTGAACAGACGACCAAACTCGTTGAGTCCTTGCAAGTCGCCTGAGGGAAATCGATGGTAGGAGTCCTCCTGCTCGGACGACAGACGCCATTTGGAACTGCCCTCGCTGAAAGGCTCGAGCGTGTGGGAATCGACACCAACTCCGATGATGGGATTCGCATCAGTTGTTGGGATGGAAGTGAATCGTCAAGTTCTGACCTGTTGATTCGCCCCTCATCCGCTCTAGAATCACTCGCTGAACACACCTGCACACTGGTCATTCACGATCTCTACCTCCCAAGCGGGGTGGGGAATTGGGGTCCAACTGACCTCGTAGACCGCTTGGAGTGGTTGGATGCGGGAGCGGAGGGTGAACCTCCGGCTGGGTCACCACGTCACTATGTTCACATCAGGGACGCGGTCGATGCCGTGGCTGCGCTACTCGAGTCGATGCCGTCGGGCAGGCTCGATATGTGCGGCCGCCGATGCTGGAGTCATCAAGCGACCTGTGAGGAGTTGGGAATGCTGTGGGCGCGGTTCCAGGCTGCAGTCGACCACTCCTTCCAAATCGAACATCTTGAGGTGTCCGAGCCGAAGACCGAACCCACTGAAAGGGTTGAGCGGCCAGACTTGGCCCCACTTCATTCAGCGCTGGAAGATGCTGGTACGATGGGCTGGCACCCTCTGGTCCCCTTCAGGGTCGGACTGATGGAGTGCATCGCTGAACACATCGAAGGCGAGTAGGGTTATTTCGAGAGAGAGTCCGGTATCCCATGACGCCATCGTCACTCAGAGAAAAGATCGGCACCGAGTAGCGGTAGAAGGACAGAAGCGTCCCCTTCGACGACGACTTGAGGCGCATCGGCTCGAACCTTGCCCCAACTGATGGCCTCTCTCAACCTGGCTCCGGAGAGCGAGCCATCGTGCTCGGTCGCGGTGGTAATCTGCACTGCTGAATCAAGGCCACCGCGGTATTGGTTCCACCAGATGACATGATGCTTACTGATTCCACCACCTACCATGAGCGCGTGTGAGGAGTCAGCGGTCCATACGAGGTCGGAGAGCAGTTGTTGGTCGGCGAGTAGATCGAGGTTGAAGTCGGAGGAGCGCTGTCTGTGCATGAACAATTGAGCCCCCACAGAGCCGTCGTAGATACCAGGGATGACAATTGGAATCCGGTGCTTAGCGGCCCAATGGAGAAGAGAGGATTCGTCGGCGATCCTATCGCCAATCGCCCAACAGAGTTCGACACTCCCAAAGCCCTGCCATGGGTTTTCGGGGTTGGCTTCCCGCCTCTCATCCTCGATTTCCTGCAGCATCGGCATGAGGACCCCTTCGATGGTCTCCCCGTAACTTGAGTTAGGCACGATGACATTTCCGAGTCGATTCAGCCCTTTCTCACCAAGTTCGACATCATCTAACTCAAAGGAGCCGTGGAAGTAATTCGCATGGCTGCGCGCGAGGTCATGGTCGAGTGTTCCACAGGTAGTGATGACGAGGTTGAACCTCTGTCGCTTGAGTGCCTCGACAAAGAAGCCACGAGTTCCAGTGGCACACAGACAGGCGGGGAAGGAGAGCCAGTTCAGATGGCGGGTTTTACTTGCAGACGAAGTGATGGTCTCTGAATCCACTGCCGAATCAGTTAGAGCAGAAGCGTCATCAAAAGCCTCGAACATCTCACGGAGAAGGTCACGTGCGAGAGCCAACTTTGTGGCGGTGAACCCTCCCGCAGTCGACATCTGGTCAATCAGCGAGCAGGCATCTGTGAGAGCCGCGAAGTCGTAGTCCTTCACCGGCAGGTCGAACTCGTCAGTGTCAACCATGGAACCCACCGAGAGGCCCTTCTGTCATGAATGAAACGGTTCCAAATATCTCTTGAAGTGTGCGAAAGAAGGTCACGAGCAGAGTTGTTCAAGGTCTTCTATGACCGCACCTGCGACATCTACTCCGGTGGCCGCCTCAATTCCCTCCAACCCTGGTGAAGAGTTGACCTCGATGATGAGTGGTCCCCGCTTTGATTCGAGGAGGTCGACGCCTGCGAACCGGAGGTCGAGTGCTTTGCAGGCGTCGATGCAGATACGCTTGACATCATCCTCCAACTCAATCATCTCAGCAGTTCCCCCGCGGTGGATGTTGCTGCGGAAGTCGTCGTCCTTTCCCTTTCGTCGCATTGCTGCTACGACCTCCTCACCGACGACGATTGCGCGGATATCAGAGCCGTTTGCCTCTTCGACATACTCCTGAACGATGATGGGTTGATGGAGGCGGGCTAGAACATCGATGACCGATTCGGCGCTGGCCACTGTGTCGCAGCGCATCACTCCGATGCCTTGGGTTCCCTGCAGTAGTTTGAGAACGACCGGCGGGCCACCGACCGTTCCGATGCACTCATGCAGGTCATCTGCTCCTCTTGCGTAGGCGGTGCGAGGAATAGGGAGTTCCTCTGAGGCGAAGCGCTGCAGCGCCCACAACTTGTCGCGGCTGGCGCCGATTCCACTGCTGTTGTTGAGAACCGGAATCCCAGCCGCTTGGAATTGGCGCAGAATCGTGAGTCCGTGCCGAGTGATGGAGGCACCGATTCTCGGAACGATAACATCGATGGGTTGGACTATCCGCTCTCCATTGTAGAGGACAGTAGCCCCAGCGGCAGAGAGATCGATTGTGCAACGGGTGGGATTGAGATGGCTGACTCCGTGACCTGCGCGGCGAGCCGCGGCGGCGAGTCGAGTGGTGCTGTACAACTCTGGTCCCTGAGTCATGATGACAATCTCTAGCCTACGACTCATGGGCGGCGCAGTAGGCGAGAGTACATCAAGACAGAAGGCGCGCTCTTCAAAACTCAGAGATTCCGATTTCTCGCCACAAATCAGCCCTCATTTTCCAATTGGAAAATTCGGTCTCGCAATTGGGCGGCCCGTTCAAATTCAAGCCGACTCGCGGCAATCTTCATCTCCTTCTGTAGTCGCCCGATTAGATACTCCAAGTCGTGCAGTCGGTCTCCGGAAACGCCGCTTTCCGCCCCCGCTACAGAGTCATCTTGACCAGCGAGAACACGGCCCGCGACATCAGCCCAGGCAGGCTGGCTAACCCGACTCAATGTGTCGTCACTCGAAGCCCATGCTCCCGCACCTAGGTCGTACTTCTTGACGAGGTCCTTCTCATCGGTGGCCTTCCCGGTCTGACCGGAGAACCCGCCGACGAATCGCTTTCCACCGGCCGCTCCCTTTC
>CAUZJP010000099.1:0-5457 GCA_963580235.1 Candidatus Thalassarchaeaceae archaeon | reverse complement strand
GAATCTCGCTGGGCGGAGGCGAGCAGAGCCTTTGCCGCGACCTTCAGTGCCTGGCCCTTGGTCATGTTATCCTTGAATTGGTCTTCAAGAACACCATACATGTAGGGTGAACCGGAGCCGGTCGCACAATATGAGTCGGGGATTGAACCACCCGCAGAATCGATTGAGTAGACATGTCCGCCCTCCTCATCAACGCCGGCGATCAGTAGTTGCACCCAGTAGGGGCGACCACCGAGAATGTTGGCGGTCAGGGTTGCTGCCGCCTCGACCTTCATCAGGTCTTCACGGCGGAGTTGGTAGAGAGCAATCTCAGCCGACAGCACACGAGAGAGAACCTGTGCGTGACCGACTAATCCTGCGGTGGTGAGAGCGATGTTGTCTGCGATTGAGAACAACTTCTGGACATTCTTGTTAGCGACGAAGTGACCCATGGTCGCTCGATGGTCTGCGCCAACCACTACTCCATTCTTGAAGCAGATTCCCAATGTACTGGTTCCGGTCTTCATCACTTGCATCTGTTCATCCATGCTACTTCCCCCGGTCAACAGTCCTTTCAAGGTTGCCACGGAGCAGGAAGACCGCTCCGAACGAATTGTTCGACAGGCTGACCCTTTATCAATCCGACGAACTGAAACTAGCCCGACATAAGTGATGTTGGGGAAATGGTTCATCAGTCGTCGAGTTGCAGGCACGGTTGACGAGCATGAGTGATGACGACGAGGCGGGCCCACGCTGGCTCGATGTCCCGAGCATCGACGACAGCCCACTGCCGGGCATAGAACCAGGCCAATCCTACCACAACCTCGGCGCCCTCTATCCAGACGCACCGGTGCCACGAGGACCTGGTGACATCGTCATTCGCCGGGCAGTTCTGCACGATGTGACCGGGCTTGAGGACATACTCAACTGGGCAGCTGACGGGGAATTGGTGATATTGGAATTGCAAAGCATGCTCGACCGTGGCTTTGAGTTTGAGACTGCGGTGGAGCAGATCACCTCCTTTGTCGAAGGTGACCTAGGAGGCTCTCTAGTACAACTTGGGGAGCAGCGAATTCTGATTCTGCCGGCTGGTTTCCGCGGAGTTTCCGGCCTTGAAGATGAGCCGTTTGAAACTTCCTGAGGTGGGCCGGATGGAGAACTTGGTCGGCCAGCCCTGCCCCATTTGCGGTGATGAAGATTCACTGAGAATGCTGGCGATGACAGCCGAGATACCCTACTTTGGAGAGCATACCCAAATTACCCTCTCCTGCGAAAAATGTGGATTCCGGCAAACCGACTTCATCCCTGCCGAGGAAAAGGGGGCCCTCTGCCACACACTGCACATCACGAAACCCGAACACCTCCGGGTGCGCGTGGTGCGGGGCTCCTCCGGTACGGTCAGACTTCCCGAGCTGGACCTTGAAGTAGCGCCGGGAACCCATTCAACGGGCTATGTCTCGAACATCGAGGGGGTGCTTCAGCGCTTCATCGACATCATTGAGATGGTTTTCCGACAGACTCGGAGTGATGCCGAGGAGAGCGAAGAGGGGACGGAGGAAGCGGTGCTGGTGATGACTGAGATGCTCACCACACTTGAAGGGCTCAAGGAGGGAGAAGGCATGGGCAGTTGTACATTGGAGATTCAGGACCCGAATGGCCACTCCACCATCGCCCACGAGGACACGGTGGTCCGGGAATTGAGCGAGGCTGAGGTCGGCGATTTAGATCCAGGGCCGGTGCCTCTAGTGTTCGACGCGTCAGATGACGCAGTCGAATAGGTCGAGCAGCAGGTGCACGAAAACGCCGATGAAGAAGGGCTGTGCCGGCGCCCAAAGTGAACCACCGAAGTAGAGCGGCGCCATGTACCAGGAATGGAGCGGATGCGAGATGATGCTGCAACGGTCGGCGACATAGATGTCAGGCCACGAGAGAAGATGGTCCACATCGATGATGAGGCTGCTATAGAGCAGTAGGCAGACTCGCTTCAACTCGGCTGTGGCATCGAGTACTCGGCCCTCCTTATCAGCCGCAGCCAACTCCATTTTCCAAAGCATCCAGGCGACTGGAATCATCACTACGGCGTGGATGAGCCAGTTGGGCAAGAGTGCACCTCAGCTACGCGCATCTTCTGCTAGGAATTGGTCAACGAGGTGGGCGGTCTGGTCGCGCGCCTCGGACAGTTCGGAGAGCCATGCTCCGGCACGGTCGATGCACTCCTGCTTCATCTGCCCAGTCAGGATGTCCCCACTCCTGTAGCCAGCCTCAAGTTCTCCTAGAACTGCGTCGTCTGGCTCGAAGAAGTAGCGCAGATATTGGAAGGCGACGTCGATGTCCGGATTACCACCCAAGCGTCTGTGCTCCTCCAGAGTCGGCTGACCTCCAGAGAAGGATGACTTGACCTTCTTTTCCATCGTGGCAATGTCTTCAGTCAGGAATATCGTCGTTTCAGGCTGACTGCTGCTCATCTTGTCTCCGGTCATTCCCATCGTGAACTGATGGTAGGTGCTTGAGGGCTGAAGGAGGCCGAGGCCGCCCAGTGAGCGCTCGACTCGCAGCACTGCGGGTCGTATGCGGTTCCGGTCGCTCTTCGTAGCGGCTGGGATTTCGATGGTTCCGTGCTTCGGGTTGGTTAGCAGATCACTGTAGCCGAGGTCTGTCAGGGCGCCGGTCAATCGGTCGAACACGGATTGGCGGCGAGCGCTGTCGACTCTGCCGCCTACTCCGACACCAAGAGCTCCGGCGTTGCTCTCCTGAACGGAGAGACCTATGACGAGACCACCCGCCTTGCGCTCCTTCACATTGAACCAGTTGGTCTTTGCAGCCAAGCCGCGGGTGAGGCGGAGGTGTGGGTCCTGGTCTACGCCGACAGGGACGACGATTGGTCGCAGGCCACCGTACTCGTCGAGTTGAGGGTGCAGAATGTCGCCTGCCTGAACAAGTGGCGCCTGCACATGGGCGAGGTTCGTCTCGCCGGAGAAGCCGTAGATAGCCTCTAACTCGGTCAAATTGGTACGCTTGCCCAATGTGAAGGCGAGCCGTTGGACAATTGACCGCCCAGACTGGAAGTAGATGCTTGTGCGTTCAACATCGAGGCCCAATGCTGCATAATTTGCCACATATTCCTCAAGCGCCGTCCGCCGACAGTTCTCAAGCGACATCCCGCGCGTTGCGTGCGCCTCCAAGTCAGCGACTGCAATCGTCACATCAGCGCCCTGCTCCTGGAACCACTTCACTTGGTCAATCACCATCTTGTGACCAAGGTGCATGCGACCCGACGGCATCAGCCCGGTCAGCACTCCAAACGGGTCACCGCTCCGCTGCGCATCGAGGACCAAGTCGAGGTCTCGGTGGGCGAAGATGATTCCTCGGCGGTGCAGCATGTGTGGGTTTGGGAGGCCCGATGGGTCGACGATTGAGAGACCGAACTGCTCGATGATTCGGGAGTAGTCTGTAGACTGACTTGACGACCAAGGGTCAATCGATACCTCGTCTGCCATGCTCTCCCCGACCCGCTCGACTGAGAAGAGGGCATCAATGATTCCCTCCCGCCACGCCCGATGGTTGATGGTTCGCCACCCTCTGCAGGTTCCCGGGTGTGAGTTTTGGCAACGGGGAAGAGAGCCATCGCCTATGGGGCCGGACTTGTGGGGCAGTTCGTCTGTTCTGGTCTTCGGGATGTGCATCTGACGGTGGTTGAGATGGACCAGAGTTCGCTTGATGCGTTGGCGGAAACGATGGACGCTGACAATTTTGAGCTGATATGCGCTGACGCATTCACACACGCACGAAAAAACGACCTCTCCCAATTCGACCTCGTGCTAAACCTGCTCCCGGGAAGGGTGGGGGGAATGTTTCGCGAATTTCTCATCGATTGTGGTACTAGGGTCGTGGACATCGCCTTCTCTGATGACATTCCAGAACAATGGGGGTTGTATGCGGTTGACTCGGGCACCTGCTTCGTTCACGATGTCGGCATAGCGCCGGGGCTCTCGAACATGCTGCTCAAGAAGGCGCAGGCTGAGTTGGGACCGCTGAAATCGGCGAGCATCAAGGTCGGAGGAAATCCGACCGAACCTGATGAGGGGTGGTCCTACATGGCCCCCTTCTCACCGACCGATGTCATCGAAGAGTACACTAGGCCGGCTCGTGTGATCCAAGGGGGCGAGATTGTGACCCTCGAGGTGTTGTCGCAACGCCATATAATCGAAGTCGAGGGGCATGGAACGATGGAGGCTTTCCTGACCGACGGGTTGCGAAGTTTGCTCACATCGGATGCAGTAGAGGGGATTGAGACCCTTGAGGAGTACACCGTCCGTTGGCCCGGCCACATTGACAAGTTCATCGGATTGAGGAATGCAGAGGAAATCGATGAAGACTCACTCCTAGAAGATTGGAAGTTCGACCACGGGCGCGGCGACTTCACCTGGATGGAGGTCGCAGTGGAGGCGGATAGTGGTGCGCGGGCGAGATGGGTCTACGACTTGGTCAGGAGTGACGGTGATGGCTGGCAGACGATGACGAAATCCACCGGATTCGTCACTCTGTTCATCGCCCTAGCCCTGTTGGATGACTCAATCCATGTTGAGGAGGGAGTCCATGCTCCCGAAGACCTGCCTGGAGAACTCCATGAGCAAGTCATCATCGCCTTTGAGAAATCTCACCCCGGTGTCCTCCGCAGACTCGAGTGAATTCCTTCGACGACCCGATGAGGGTTGCAACTGGCTTGGAATCGAGGTTCACTTACGGCGGGTCGCAATAAGAGCGGCCCCCAGTGCTGCGGTGATGCCGAGGAGGAGCCCGAAACCCGGGATGCTTGTTGCTTCGCCATCATCTCCGCCTTCACCAACATCGCCACCTCCGTCATCAGGTTCAGAGCCTTCACCACCATCGCCATCTCCGTCATCAACTCCATAGTAGTCGGGACAGCCATTGTCCATCTCGCCCTCCGGTTTCGCTCGGTCGACGAGGTCTGGGTTATCCTGCTCCCATATCTCGCAGACAGTGGGCTCTTCGGTAACATGGAAGATGATGAGCGCAGAGGGATAGTCTCCAACAGCATCGAAGCAACGCCATGTCTGGGTGTTGTCGAAACCATCCTCGAATTGCACCAGAGACGGGTCTTGGAACCAAACGCAATCTGTCAGACGCAGATAGTAGGCGCCTCGATATGTGTTCTGATGGACGGTGGTGCTCTGGCACTCGGATGTGGTGCATCCCTCCCCTACCCACGAGAAAGTGAGATTCACGTCATTCAGGGTCAATTCAGCAAGATCACCCTGCTCGATAACAACACCTTCGGAATACAACACCCATTGCCAGAAGTGAGGGTGGTCGTAACTCGCGAAGCTGTCTGAGGCTAATGAGAAATTAGCAGACAACATACAGTTCTCCACGCTGTCACTGCCCTCCATATCCGCACAGGTGTAGGATGCCGTGCCGTTGCCATCACCTGAATCAACAGTGAATGTGACATCGTTG
>CAUZJP010000098.1:0-5465 GCA_963580235.1 Candidatus Thalassarchaeaceae archaeon | reverse complement strand
TCGAGCTCACCCGCAATCAACTCCTCGCAGGCGGCGACGATCAACTCACCAACCTCAGGTTCCAACTCTCCGAGAGCCATGTTGGTCCTCGCCGCCGACTGCTTCAAGATTCCGAATCCGCGAATCAGGGCGCGTGGCATCACATCGACACCGATGTCGAAGTTCATCAGTGAGCGAGCGGTTTGGGCGCCGAAATATCGGTCCGCTGGAACCTCTAATTCTCCCATCGAATCCCGCTCAAGTCGGACTTCGTCCGCGGCCGCGGACGCCACCCTTGGTTCAACCTCTACATCCAAGTCCGGAGCGCTTGCTTCAGCCTTCATTCCAAGTTCCACAAGCCTCACAATCGTTGCCGACCTGCCCTGTTCCCGGCCACGCCCGACTTGTCGGTCTAGCCGCTTCGCCAACTTCTCTGGAATACTGATGCTGAGGATGCGCCGATCGCCCGCCCTGTGCCTCGCCATGCTAGTACCGGGAAGTTAATTACTTAATAAATTGACGCTTAGGTCAACGGTTTAGTTGTTAATAACCTGTCAGCCCTCCGGCTCGTCATTGACCCGAAAAAGCGCCAAATCCACTACGGAAACCCGCTTCACGGAGAATATCCCAGTCAGGAAATCCGCTTCACGGAGATGATCTGCACAGGCTGGTTCGGCTTATCACGGGGGTCTGTCGGACTCCCTTCAATCGCTCGGACCACATCCATCCCTTCGACGACTCTTCCAAACACTGGATGCTTGGATGGCGTGCCTTCATCCCACCAATCGAGGAACGTGTTGTGGCTCGTATTGAGGAAGAATTGTGAGCCGCCACTGTTCGGCTGTCCGGTGTTCGCCATCGAGAGAGTTCCGATCTCATTGGAGTACCTGACCCCGGAAGGGTGTTCGTCTTGGACATTGTAACCAGGCCCACCAGTTCCGCAGGCCGGAGAGTTCGGGTCTGAGGAGTTGGGGCAACCCCCTTGGAGCATGAATCCCTTGATGACGCGGTGGAAGTGGAGCCCGTCGTAGTATCCCTTGTCCGCAAGTTCGAGGAAGTTCCCAGCGGTGATAGGCATCTCGTCGGTGAACAACTCAATCGTGATGTCACCCATGCTCGTTCGCATCTGTACTGTTGTCATGGCTCCCGGCGAGTCTCCACCCACCTTGATATTGGCGGTCGGGCTTTCTGAGGATGAGGTGACAACAGAAATCGCCGTCATCTGGACGAGCCACTCTTTGCTCAATCACTCTCAACCAATTGATACTGAATGTTGTCAGTTGTCGGGGTTGAATCGAATTTTTCTGTTAAGTTGCTCTGAAAGTCCCACGGCGTCAAACTCTGTGTTCCGTCGTTCCAGAATCGTACCGTCTACCACCTTCCAAACATCGATAATCTCTGTCACAACCTCTTGACCGGTTGCATCAATTCCGTTCACATCACCAGAATGGGTGCCTGTTGAACGTACGCGGGAGACTACATATTCTCCCGCTTCAAAGAGTTCGAGAACTTCGCAGTGAACATTAGGGGCAGCCGAGCGCACTACCTCTGTATACTGCCGATATGCGAGCCTGTCGAGTTTTCCATGAGGCCCGCCCTCAGCATGAAATTTTAGAGAGAACAACTCTTCAATCAAATCGAGGTTGCCTTCATTCCAGCCCTCCTCGAACCAGCGTCGAATGACTTGAGCAGGTATTCCTTCACTCATCGGCCAAATCCCCTAACTTTCCGGGGTGTGGTTGGAGTATTATCCTCTTTCGGAATGAAAAACTCTCGCTGATGGGGTTCCCTGCTCCCCACCCTCGGATGTGCGAGGCGTCGATGCTCGTCTGCTCAGCCTTCGATGTCCGAAAGTGTGCTGAGTGGATGCAGAGGAATTCCCGCTGCGGCGAATGCTTCTGCGCCACCCTCTTCCCGGTCGAGGATTGTGATGCAAGCGGCTACTTCGCAGCCGCAGTCCTGCAGCCTCTCGACCGCCCTCAGTGCCGAGCCGCCCGTGGTCGTGACATCCTCCAAAATGACACACCGATCGCCCGAGTTCAAGGTTGAGCCCTCGATTCCAGGTGGATTTCCAGTCTTCCTGCCTCCACGGCCCTTGGGTTCCTTTCGGATCAGGAAGCCGCGCAGGTCACTCCCCCTGACCGCCTTGGCGATTACGATTCCAGTCAGTGGGACTGCACCTAGTTCCAAACCTCCGACCGCATCGATATCACCAATCTGCTGAAGTTCGTAGTGGATGATAACGCCGAGCAGATGAGCGCATTCGGGGTCCATCATCACCGGTTTCATGTCGAAGAAGTGACGGCTTGTTCGGCCACTGGCGAGTGTGAACTCCTCATGGTCGGAATGGAGCCAGGCCAAATCTCGTATTTTCTCCACCAATCGCTGTCGCGCCTCTGTTACGGCCGTGTGTTCCGACATCCCTCTCTCCATTCCCCACCTCTTCAGCGCGGGCGCATCAAGGTTGCGTGGGATGGCTGCCGGAGTGTGAGTACGCTCTCTAGTGAGAGCGAATGACTTTGAGCGTTGGTAGTCCGAGGGGGGATGTTCGCGAGCGAACGAGTGGTTTCAGATGTTACATCCATGGGACGAGGAGCGCCTTACAGAGGAGATGGAGGCGTATCAGAAGAGTCTCGATGAAGGGTGTGAAATCGCCTACCAAATCGCCGAGGCGGCACGCGCTCAGGGGAAGGATATCGTTGACAGGGTGGAGATTCCACGCGCTGCCGACCTCGCCAGCAGAACCGAGAAACTGCTCGAAGAGTATCTCGACGGGCTTGAGTTCGAGGATGAACTCAGAGAGCTGTTGGAGAACGAGGAGAGAGAGGAGGCTTCCATCGAGATGAGCAAGCGGGTCGCACAGCGGATGCATGTACGAACAGGCGACCTCGTAAAGGCGATTGACATCGGACTCAGAGTCGGCTTGGCGATTCTCACAGAGGCGGTTCTCGTCGCTCCACTCGAAGGCATAAGCAATGTCAGGCTGCTCAACAATGCGGACGGCTCGCAATTCGTCTCTGTCGACTTCTGTGGCCCCATCCGCGCTGCCGGGGGAACCGCTCAGGCCCTTGCCGTTCTGATAACTGACCTGGTACGCCGTGACTTGGGAGTTGGCCCCTATGTCGCCCGCTTTGAGGAGGTCGAGAGGGTGAAGGAGGAGTTCGGGCTCTACCGGAAGAACCTGCAGTATAGACCGACACCCGAGGAGATCGATATGATTGTCCGAGCCTGCCCTGTGATGGTGAATGGCGAGTCCACTGAGAAGGAGGAGTGTGCCGGCTACGGGATTTTGGATAATGTTGACGGAACCCGCGTTCGCGGTGGTGTCATGTTGGTCATCGGTGAAGGCCTCTGCCTCAAGGCACCGAAGGTGCAGATGCACACTGAGCGGTTGAAAGTCGAGGGCTGGGAGTTCATCGGCCACTTCGCTGACAAGGGCAAGTCTGATGATGAAAATGGGGCGGAGAAGCGGCGTCGCAGAATTGAGCCAAATACTCGCTTCATGGAGGATATCATAGCTGGTCGTCCAGTCTTTGGTGAGCCGTCTAGGCCAGGTGGATTCAGGCTCCGATATGGCCGAACTCGGGCGACTGGGCTCGCCGCCGGTGCTCTTTCTCCAGTTTCCATGGAGGCGCTCGGGAAGTTCATTGCGGTTGGAACCCAGATGAAGATCGAGCGGCCGGGCAAGGCGTGCGCGGTGACACCGTCTGATGAATTGCAGGGGCCGTGCGTACTCCTCCGAGACGGGCGCTTCGGTCGGATTGACTTTGTCACGGAGTGGCGGGAGGTGTCGGAATCAGTAGGGACGATTTGGGATAACGGAGAGTTGATGATCGGCTACGGCGAGTTCTTGGAGAACAACAAGAATCTGGTCCCGTCTGCTTACAATCGAGATTGGTGGGCGGCAGATATCTGTGCGACACTGAGTGATGAGTCGAGCGTCGAGAGTTTCGCCGAGGCACTCGGTTGCGTGCGAGAGAACTTGCCACCCGGGGCACCGGGATCTCCTCGTGAAGGTGGGATGGAGCAGTTCCATTTTCATCGAGCGTGGGTCCGTTTCCTCGTCACTTTGGATTTGGACTGGCCAGCAGTTGTTAGGGTATGTACAGCCTTCAACTGCGCAGTTCCGCCACCGTGGAATCCCTGTTGGCTCGACCTACCACTGCAGTGGTTACCCGTTCTCTCGGAGATATTCTCCTCTGCGACCATCGAGGTGGCTGATTCCAATCCCGACGGTCAATCTCCGACCGGGGGTTGGAACGACGACAGCACCTCTTCTCACTGGCTCCGGCTCAGCGGCGCGGTAGACGGATGGTCCCATCCGGTGGTGGGCGACAACCCACCCGAGGAATCACCCGGCCAACCCCTCACACTACCAGAGCCGCTCACCGGTGTCTGGCGTTCAGGTAATTCTCACCAATGGCATGGAGTGATCAAGTCATCCTGCATGTTGCTCGGTCTTGAACACCACCACGATGGTGATGACCTTGTCCTGACCCGTGGCTGGGAGGGGGTGGTCGATGGACTGGGTCTGCGAATCAAGGATGAAAAAATCATCTCAAAGTCAGACCTATTGAGTCAGATGGGAGACCGTGTTGAAAGATTATCGAACGCCCTCAAGGTCCTCTCAGCAGAGCGAATTCGCCTCGACGATTTGGAGTCGAGGCGGGAGAGGTTCAGCACAGAGGCGAAGACCGCTGCCAGACAGCGTGGCGAGGGAATTGCAGAAACCGAGCGCGCAGGGGAAGCCGCTGCATCCCAAGTCCCCGATGAGGGCTCAGCCGACCCCGATGTGCTTGAAGAAACTGAGAGACTGCTCGACGAGCACGAAGCCGACGGTTCGCTGTTCGTTGTTCGCCGCACCAGCGACCTGCGCTGGGAGCACTTTGCACCGGTCCGAATCGGGGCACGCATGGCTCGCCCTGAGAAGGCCGCTCATCGAGTGATGAAGACCGCGGCCAACGCCAACGCACTCTTCCCAGTCTCCACTGAGGGCGGACCACAGCGACTTCTCACAGAAGCATCATCACGAGGAAACCTGCGCGTCGCAGTCGGTGCCCGAGAGTGTCAGAAGTGCGGCCGCCCATCTCCATTTGTCCGCTGCCACCACCGGCTGGTTCCTACAGAGCCGGTCGCTTGCAACGGCCGCACCCGCGCAATCAAATCCAATAATGGACATTCAAGACGAAGCCGAGGCGGAGAGTTCCAAACGATACCCCTCCGCCAAATATTGGAGGTGAAGTTGGAGGAATTGAACCTCGACCGGATACCCAAGGTGAAGTGTGTGAAGGGGTTGACTTCACGTGCAAAGACCCCTGAACCTCTGGAGAAGGGTATTCTTCGAGCCAAGCATGGTCTGCCGGTTTTCAGAGACGGAACCATCCGTTTCGACATGTCCGACATTCCGGTCACGCACTTCCGCCCATGTGAGATCGGTACTCCTTGGGAGCGCCTCTCCCAACTCGGCTATTCGCATGATATCGATG
>CAUZJP010000097.1:0-5484 GCA_963580235.1 Candidatus Thalassarchaeaceae archaeon | reverse complement strand
TCCTGGACCAACACCTCGGTGAGGATGTCGAACTCCATTCCACCACATGATTCGGGGATGTGCAGGTTGGTCAAACCGGTCTCGTGCGCGAGCCGCAGTGCATCTTGAGGATATTCGCGGGCGTTGTCCCAATGCTCGGCGTTGGGGCGCAGTTCGGTCTCAGCGAATTCGTGCGCCAAGTCGCGCAGCATCTCCTGCTCTTCGGAGAGGGCGAAGTCGACCATGCAGCGGCGAGTGGTCGCTCACCTTTACCATTCGCCCATCGGCACCGTCCGCCTTGGAGGGTTGAAACATGCATTTCGTCAGATAGAGCCGTACAGCAGGAACAGGAATACCGCGTAGCAGCCGATGAGAATCACACCCTCAGGGCGATTGAACTTGAAGTCGGTCCACATGAAGACCAACGCAAGTCCGGTGCAGAACAGGGTTGCAGGAATGATGAGTCCGTAGAACAGCGTGGTGTCGGAGACAACAATCGGATTGATGATGGCAGCGATTCCGACTGAAAGCATCGGGTCGGTGATGTTTGAGCCGATCAGAGTGCCAACCGCAATTCCGGTGCTGCGCCGCGCCGCTAGAAGGGCAACCGCCAATTCAGGGAATGAGGTACCTATCGCAGATAGAGTCGAGCCGACCGCGGCGGAGGGCACCCCCATCTCGATGGCAATTCCTGCAGCCGAATCAATCACTCTCGCAGACGCGAACATGGCGAGTCCAAGACCTATCATCAGCATCGCGAAATATGCTGCCGATGTCCATGTGATGTGTCCCCCTGTTTCTGCCCTTATGTCTTCAAGGACCTCGAATTCCTCACTCCTAATCTCGTCCCGATGTTGAATCAGGTAGGTGATGTACATCACATAGAGTAGGCAGAGGAGCGCCCCTTCTAGCCGATTCAAGTCGCCGTCAACGAGAATCAGCATTGAGAGCAGCATCACCGCGAGGAACATCATGAGGCCATCACGCTGGATCCAAGCAGGGCGAATCGAGAGGGGTCGGACAACCACCACGAGGCCGAGAATCAAGGTGATTTGGACGAGCACAGAGCCGAAGATGTTGCCCAACGCAAAGTCGGTCGCACAGTCCGTAACCCCAGGCATGCACGGATTCTGGTAGGCTTCCCACGAAGCCTGCGCGGAGATGAGAATCTCAGGGAGGGAGGTGCCTAGCGAGACGATGGTGAGCCCGATAATCACCTCAGCGATTCCGATTTGGCGGGCCAACCCCTTGGCCCCTTCGACGAAGAAGTCGGCTGAAGTGATGAGAAGGCCAATCGCCAGCAGTAGGAGGAAGAGGCTGACGGCCATTCCACCGAGGCTAGTCTGTTCTGCGGTGATGGTCTGGACGCCGAGCATGGCGAGAAAAAGTGAGGCAATGACCAGCACCTGATTCCACAGGAATAGGCTGAGGATGCCCCGTGCAGTGTGAGGTTCCGGGGCGTTTTCGATGCCCTTTACAGGTGCAGAGGATGCAGTCCCACCGGCTTCGGAGGCGTCGGCCGCGTCGTCACCACTCATCGCTCAAACCCAGCCGCCGCTACAACCGTTACCAAATGACAGTTCCCCCGTGCTCGTCTTAGACCCGCACAAATTGTTTCAATCGATTCAAAGGCAAAAACTCTGAAACCCCTCGGCTGAAATCGAGAACGAATTGGAACTGATGGAACTGTCTTCAGAGAGCTCATGAGTCACACAATTGACGGAGATGTTCGACCACCAGCTCGGCGGTTGGAATGGTGTAGTCTTCGAGGGTCGGCGAGAAGGGTACAGGTGTGTCCAGCGCGCCGATGACAACCGGTGCTGACTCGAGTGAGTAGAAGGTCTCCTCTTGGATGCGGCTGCTGACCGTGTGGCCGAGCGCCCCGGTGTATTGCGCCTCTTGGAGAACTAGGTAGCGACCGGTTCGCTTGACCGATTCAACGCAGGTGGCGGCGTCGAATGGCAGTATTGTCCTCAAATCTACCACTTCGACCTCTTTTCCTTCTGCAGCCATGACAGCTGCGGCCTTTAGCGCGACATGAACCATGGCGCCCCAGGTGATGACCGTCGCATCTCTTCCGCCGCGCATTATCTGGGCTCTGCCAATCTTGTAGGTGCCTTCCCCGCCGTCTAAGTGAGCGAGTACCGACTCCTTGTCGAGTTCCTGATTGATGTTGTCACCCCAACCGGTCTTCCCACCCCTGAGCCCATACATCCCGAGGTGTTCAAGGAAGATTACCGGGTCGTTCAATGAGGATGCTTCCACTAACAGGTCGTAGGCGTCTTGAGGCGTCGAGGGGAAGCAGATGATGAGGCCGGGGTCGTTGATGAACCAAGACTCAATCATGTTGGCGTGGAACGGACCTGAACGGGTCTTTGCGCCGAGAGGGATTCTGACTACGAGTGGAACCTCAGCCCCCCACCTCCACCGAAGTTGGGCGGCGTTGTTAATCAGCGGATTCATCGCTAGTGCGGCGAATCCCCCGAACTGAATCTCTGCTATCGGTCGTAGGCCACCGAGTGCGGCGCCTGTCGCCGAGTGGATGATGATCGCCTCAGAGAGAGGCATGTCGAGCAGCAGGTCGGAATGGCCCGCCACCTTGAGTGGAATGTTCATCCCAAACGCACCAGAAATCTCCATGTCCTCACCCATGAAGAGAGCCGAGCTGCCGTAGAGTTCGGCGATTGCAACCATTCCCTGCTGTATGGCTCGGCTGTAGGTCGAGGCACCACTCTCCTCCGAGAATTCGATTGCCAGTTCGCCCGGAGCGAGTAGGTCTACCGCCGCCACTTGACCAGCCGCTGCACCTTCATCCTCCGCCGAGCCGACTCCTCGCATCCTCGCAAGTTGTTCGGCGTGGGTTCCAGCGTCGTGAATGCTAGTAATTCCTTTTCTCACCGAGTCGCCTGTCGGCCAGGCCATCGCCTCCATTTCAGCACGGCCTGCATCCACGAAAGTCAGCTCCTCCGCTTCCATGGCGGCGATTGCATCTTCCTCAATACCGAGCTTTCTGAGCAACTCCCGGTGATTTGGAAGCGGGTCCTTTTCAGCCCAATAATTCAGTAGGTTCTTGCTCACATATCCCGGAGGGTTGCCACTAGGAGCACCTAGGTAAAGGTCGTCATGATGGTGCGCGTGGCCACAGCCGCGCATCGTCTCAACATGGAGGAGAGTCGGTCCTCCACCTTCCATTGCAAACTCCCTTGCAGTTGCTATAGAGGAGTAGTATGCAGCGGGGTCGGAGCCGTCAATCCCCCACGATGGTAGGCCGACGGCTGACCCCTTGTCAGCCCAAAGTTCAGCGTTGTTCTGGTGCTTGGGAAAGGTATCTAGGGCAATTTGATTGTTCTGGATGATATAGCATATTGGAAGCCCTCTAGCACCTGCGAAGTTCAGCGCCTCCCAGAATTCTCCACTGCTGCTGCAGCCTTCGCCAACCGGGGCGAGTTGGAATCTTCCGATGTCGAGTCGCTGGCTTGCGAGTGCGATTCCCGTGGTCGTAGCAGAAGCGATTGGGAGGGGGGCGGTTGGAGGTAGTATCCCGAGACTCCAGTTGCCGATGTGCAGATCTCTGCCCCCGGAACCTTCGTGGCCACCGTGCATCAGTGAGCCCGCCTTGCCCATCTGCGCGGCGAAGATCTCGGTAGGGGTCTGACCCATCGCGAGGGCGAGCCCCATATCCCGAATCATCGGAGCGACGACATCTGCCTCGTGCCTATGGCCGACCGGTTGGTCGACGGCTCGTTTGAGCGCACTCGCGCATGCAACCACAGCCTCCTGCCAAGTTGAGCGGAACCCCTTGCCGCCAAATGTGTCTCCGTCAGGAGTTGGAATGCCATTCGTGGAGAGGTCCTTCAGATGCTCATCGACAAGACGGGTCCGAGTCATCATCCGCTGCCATTCAAGTCTCTGCTCACTAGTGACAGCTTGGGCATGTGCAATTCGACGAAGAGTCAATCGCAAATCAACTGCTAACCGAGCCGTTCGTCTGGTAAGGTGCTCAGCCCCGCTTCGCCGCGGGAGGACCTCGGAGGAGGCCACACCAGAAGTCAATTCCTCGTCGGCTCGCTGTTCGAGATTATCACATATAGCGCCGACCAACTTCTCGCTGAAAGCGTGGTACTCCTCGCCATCCCAACGATTTGTTCCGTCTACCACTTCATCCCACACGAAGGCGACTACGCGCAGGTGACCATCGTGCTTCTCAGCGATGAATCGGAGTAGTTCTGACCGCGCTTCTCGTACAGCCAAGGGGGAGGTGAACTCAAGGTGGATTCTAGGGGTCCAGTCAGCACCGTAAATAGGGGGCATCTCAGATTGCTCAGCCAATTCTTCCATCCCCTGTATTGCCCAATCCAATTCAGTCTTCGGAGTCTGGCAGGAATCCTTCCAGAGCCTCTTTCGCGTCACGAGTAAGCGTGACCGCATCTTCGACTCGACTTGAGAGCGTCGTGTCGGCAAGACGGCCCGGGATTCCAATTTCCCAAAGGAGTTCGTGGATGAGTTCGAGAGTTCGAACCGCCATGTTGAGGGCGTCAGGGTCGGTCGGTATCAATCCGGTTTCCTCGGTGAGGATGACAATCTCGTCGGGGACTTCGGTCAAGACGGAGTCCATCGCCACCTCAAGTGCTCCCTCAACCCGCTTCGCCTGTTTGTCCAAGGCAACCTCCAACCTGCTGAGTCGTAGTTCCTCCTCGCCACCCTCATGTTCCTCTGTGGCGTCCAAGATGAGGGCGTCAAATGCGGCCCGCAGAATCGTTTTCAGGGAGTCGGAGTCGAGGTTTTCGATGGATCCCAGTTCCTCATCGATCTGTCCAAGTATCACTTGCAGGAAATCTTCGTCGAGCGCTCCCTCGCCCAACAATTCCTGCAGAATGGGGAGCGACCAAGAGGGGTCGCCAGCAGTCACCTGAATGTCAAAAAATCCGCCTTTTGAGCCGGTTGATATGTCAGCTGGTGGCGGGACGAAGAGTTTGTTCGCGTGCTTTTGGAGTTGCGTAAGGAGCTTGCTCATGTCGACCGGTTTTGACAGCACCTCCGCAACTCCCGCCTGAGCGGCTGACATCAGGTATTCTTGGCCAGGTTCCGTAGCGAGGATGACAACTCTGCACTTGAGGTCGAATTCCGGGTCGGAGGTGAGTCTGCTCGCAGTATCTACAGCATCACCAGCCTTCCAATTCCCATCGATGACGACTACATCCGGCATCGTGGCGAGTGCAGTCCCTTCACACTGGCGAAGGGTGGCTGTGCGGGTGACGGTGTAACCCTCTCTTTCGATGGAGCCGGCGAGCAGGTTTCGCCGCCCGTCGCTCTCGTCAGCCACAATGACAGTCGCCATTCAATTAGTTCCGTGAAGCGGGGGTGACTTCAACCTTCAGCCACTCAATACTTCGGAACCGTGGAATCGACGAGGTCCGACCAGGCGTGAACGCCACCAGCAAGATTCAGCACATTCCCTGTGAATCCTGACTGTTTTAGGGCGAAGGCGACCATCATCGAGCGCTG
>CAUZJP010000096.1:0-5491 GCA_963580235.1 Candidatus Thalassarchaeaceae archaeon | reverse complement strand
GGGATGCTCCGAACCGCATCCATCCTCATCTTCTTCACACAAGGTGCCTACATGAGCGCCTGTTGCCTCGGACTGGTCGCCTTTGGTCTGACCTTCGCGCTGCCAAAGCCTCGAATTGACTAATCAGACGCCAGAAGTCGACTTCATCCGCTGGAACCACGGACCAATCGAGCCGTGAGCCTCGACGATTGGGAAGCCGCGCAGCCCCTGCATCGCTCGTAGAATCCCGTAGTTGGCGAAGTCCGCCCCGTTGGGCACCTCGCCGCCCATGAATTCGCCTGCTAGCGCGCTTGAGAGGTGGTCGAGTTGGAAGTTCAGGTTCTCCTCAGGGGGGAGGTCGAACATCTTGGCTCGGCTCTTGCCGACCATCCGCATGATGAACCCGCCGAGCCATTTCGCCTGAAACGCCTGCCAACGGCTGAATGATTCAACCTCTGATACGTAGGCGAGCGCCCTGCGACTGTCACCATATGAACTGTAGATGACGGCAACGATTGACTTCCCGAGAACATCACCACTGAAGTCCATCCACTTGTCTTGGGTCTCATCATCGCCCGCCCGTGGGAAGGGTGTTCCCCCAGTGTGGTTGGAGTTGACCCAGTGGAGGATTGGGTTGGAGTCGTTGACCTGTGTACCGTCAGCCTCCACATAGACTGGCACAGCCGACCAATCTGACCATTTGAGTTCCTTCTTCTTCATCGGGTCAACCTCGACCTTGGAGAAATCGACGCCCTTCCAGGAGAGCAGTGAACGAACCTTCCAGCAGAACGGACAGGTCTCGAAACAGTAGAGAGTTGGCTTTCCGTCGACCACTCGCTCAGGCACCTTCGCCTCTTGCACACCCGCACCTTCATCTGCCATGTTTCGCACCCCCACCCTTCGCCATTACAAACCTTCGTCACGGCAATCAGGACAGAGTCGGCCGGGCCTACTTCCCATTCTCAATCCTGTGCTTCGGGAATATCGACCGCGAGTTCCTTCAATTCAGAGAGTTCGCACTCCTCGAGAGCCTTAATGTGAGTCGATTGGAGAATTACAGGCGGGGCTGAGCCCATCTCGTAAGCCTGCTTCCAGCGCATTGCGCAGAGGCACCAACGGTCGCCCTCCTTGAGGCCTGGGAAATTATTCTCCGGCATTGGTGTCGAGAGGTCGTTTCCGGCCTGTTTCGAGAACGCGAGGAACTCCTCGTCTACGAGTACGCAGACCGTGTGGCTTCCGAGATCCCAGCGGTCGGTGTTGCAGCAACCATCGCGGAACCAACCGGTGACAGGGTCGTCCGAACAGGGTTGGAGCTCGCCACCGAGCACATTGACACTATCATCCATTAATTTCGGCTAAGCGGGCCGTGCACTTCATGGGTCGCGCGCCGGGCTCTGACAAGTGGAGGGGGTCACACGGTCAAGTTGAGGCAGACTCCAGAGGACTTTCTGGTCACCGAACTGGGTGGTCCAGAGCCGGTCGTCGGGTCGGCCATAGCCGATTGCGAACACCGTCTATTCCTGCTTGAGAAGCGGGGCCACGATTCGATTGCGCTGCTGGCCCGTCTCTCTCGGGAACTGGGCGTAGCCCGCCGGGCCTTCGGTATTGCAGGTCTCAAGGACAGGCACGCTGTCACCTCCCAGAAACTGACGATTCCTGCTGGAACGGGAAATGGTCTACCAGACACAATTGGCGAGTCAGTCGGAGATGAGAGTGACGGATTGACAGGTGTCGGTTGGCGCCTTACTCTGCTTGGCGGAGCGGAGCGGAAGTTGCGCAGCGGCCACCATTCCGGAAATCGCTTCGAGATAGTCGTACGCGACCTGAACTACACTGAGGTCCAAGGCCTGCCACGCCGGCTTGAGCAGGCGAGAGCGCACGGCTGGCCGAACTGGTTCGACTCACAGCGATTCGGCTCAGCGGTTGGCAACCGACTGCCCGGAACTCACATCATCTCTGGAGAATTTGAGAAGGCGATGAAACTCCATCTGACAGTACGCAACAAGTCCGACCGCTCAGACAAGCGCCGCGACAAGAAGAAGATGGCAGCGGTGTGGCCCAAGGGAAGCAGTCCAGGACATTCGAGTGGCGCGAGTGGCTCGTCAGTGGCGGGTGAACTGACGAAACTCGCCGAGATGCGGGTCGAACACAAACCGTTTCGCAAGCCCCTGAAGGCTATCGGGAGAGCTGTCGGGGAAGGGCTCGAAGGAGAGGAACTGTGGTTGCGGTCCTACATGGCCCTACCCTACGACATTCGAGGATTATGGCTCTCAGCGTGGCAGTCAGAGCAGTGGAACAGCCTCCTTTCCGACCACCTCCATGAATTGTTTGACGGCCATCTTCTCTATCCGGTGAAGATAGGCGTCGGCGGCCCGCTTCACTTTCCGAACGCCCCCGCAGGAAAGCAGGGTAGTGCCAAGCGAACTCTCATCGAGCAGATTGGCAACACTCTCCAAAACCTACCTGAAACCATTCAGATGCCTCATTCCGACCTTGACCTCTCGCACATCGACCAATACCTCTCCGACCACGCCCGCCCAACCATGGTCCACTCCGAGATTGAAGCCTCCGAGGCGGAGCGAGATGAGATGAACAGCTCAGCGAAGCGCAAGAGGTGGAAGGCTTCCATTGGTTTCGACCTGTCACCCGGGGCCTATGCGACCGTGTTGGTGAAGCGGCTCTTCCACTGAATCATTCCATGCCGTGATTGGTCATGAACAACGGAATCGCAGCCAATAAACCACAGATGCCTGCTCCACAGATGCCGCTCAATGCTGCCCCACCAACCGAAATAAGCCGAAGAGTCTCTCCGTCCATTCCTTCGACATCGGGATATGGTTGAACCGCCGCAAAAACCAATTGGAGCAGCATCGAAACTACGAGTATTCCCCAAACGAAGTAGATACCTTGTCTATTGTAATTTTGAACCAACCAGCCAGAATAGAGATATCCGGCTCCTGCAGCAACCCATATCAATCCATGAACAATATACACCCAGTTGGGGCTTGAAAAATCTTGGTAATTAGGATCTATTGAATTCATCCATCCGTTGAACAGTGGCCCAACGACAGCGCTGAGAATACCGCTAGCCAGTGTCAATCCACCGTAGACCATCACTAGAATTCCAATGATTTTTGCCGCCTCGGATGGGGGCGCCGTATAGACTAGAGGAGTTCCGAACGGTGTCGAAGCCACACCCCCTGGATTACCAACCAGTATGGTTGGGGGTTGCTGTACTGGTTGCATACTGCGTTTAGAACTCGCTAGCATTTCAATGAATTGGCGCCATTCTTCATTCAGCAGGCGTGGTGCATTGAGGGTAGTCGATTGGCATCATAGGGGGCAGGAAGAGGTCGCTGCAATCTCGCTGCACAGTTGACATCCCGAAGACACTCGCCGCCGACAAATCAACAGTCACCGGAGTCATACTGATCGGGCTAGGAACATAGTCCTCATTGGTCTGAGTGATGATGAGTTGAATCGAGTCTCCTGCAGGAATCACAACATCCATCCCGAAGAATTCCATCTTGGCATTGACAGTCTGGCCAGGCGTCAGAGCCTCGCCATTCTTGCCACCCGCGTGGAATCGAAGGTCCATCACCGCGTGGCCAAGATGCATTCCACTGCTCGCCAACACCATCTCGACACCAAGATGGCCCGAAGTTCCGAGCAGCAGCAGTGAGGTTGTCGCATCGATGTGAAGCGTCGGATTACCCACTATTCTAGTCTCATTTTCCAATTGGGGAGATTGAATCACCAATTGAGATGTAGGGTTCACTGTCGTGCCCCCAGAAATCACCTCGAACTCGTCAAGACCGAAGTTGATCCACTCGACATCAGCAGGAGGATACTGACTCTCGACCCGCCACCCTCCGATGTTGTCCTGAATCTCTGCGACCAGCCGCGGCTGCGGCCCTTTGTCGTACAGGTAGAAGTCGAACCATTCTAGAAGGTCGTCCGCCCAATCCCAGCGCACCGTAAACGGGTAAGCCTCACCCCCCCTGCCCACAGTGTTGCCCGAATGGCTGGAGTTTCTGTCTGGGTAGTCGTGGCCCCATTGGCCGTAGAGACCCTTGGTTTCAAAGCCGTTTTCGAGAAGGATGTTGTGGGTCGGGAAAGCCATGTGCGGGTCGACATTCCAGTCCTGCATTCCGTGGATGATGTAGACCGAGCCGTGATAGTTTGCGAGTGCCTTGTCGAGGAAACTCCGCTCTTCCCAGTAGTCGCTTCCCATCCAAGACAGGTCGTCACCCGAGAGGTACGCGCCAACACCCGCGTAGTAGCCTTCGAGGTATCCCTCACAGGCATTGCCAGTATCCTCCAAGTCACCGTCCAAGCCGAAGCTTCCGTACACTCCGTTGTGCATTATTGCGCCTCGCGCCTCCATGCTTCCGTTGCGCCACATGAGGTCGTGTACCCCGATTAGCCCCGACATAGGCACGATTGTCTTGAGGTGTTCCGAGCCCATTGCCGCGGCCTCCCAGGGTGTGCTGCCGTCATACGACTTTCCAATCACTCCGACGTTGCCGTTGCTCCAAGGTTGAGTTCCGAGCCACTCGATTGCGGCGTGGATTCCGCGCTGCTCGTCGTCACCCATCAGGTCCATGCAGTGGTTACTTTCTCCTGTACCGAAGACTGAGACTTGCGCAATCCCAAAACCGTGGGGGACGAAGTTCTCGATGAGGAAGCGGCCCAGTCTGTTGGCCGGTGTCAGGGCGTCGTCGTCACCGTCGCCGTAGTAGGGTCCAATCTCCGAGATGATGGGGACCGCACAGGTGGTCTTGCCGTCTGCGGCGAGGGTTGAGTTGTCTGTGAGGGAATCCCAGTCGCACCCTTCGATGACCGGCAGCCAGAGTCCGAGGTGGACCTCAGCATCTCCTGTGACTCCCGAGCCACCGTCCGCGGCGGTGATTGTGTTGACCTCGACATAGACCGAGCGGACCTCATCGACACCCCAAGAACCGTTCCAAGAGACTCGACTGAAGACATCGTCGATTCGATATTCGAGGTCGCGGCGGTGCTCGACCGGTGGCAGCCAGTGGTCGCCTGTGCCAGAACCGTCGAGGTCATTGATGAGGGTGGAGGGAAACAGGGTGGCGAGTAGCATCATCACGATGATGAAGCCCACCGTGGCGCCTAGGGCGCCATTGAGTTGCCTCCTCTCGAGCAGCTCTGTCTCGTCGACGAGTTCCGCCTCCAGCACCTCGCCCATCGAATGCCGGTCGCCACCCTGCGATATGAGAACGACGGAAGTCGGCTTCCGAGGGGTTGATGGACGGCCTCCACCCAAGCGGTCACGATGGACGAGGCGACCCGCTCCCGACTGTTGCGCCTGCAGCGGATGGAGGCGACCGAGGCGGCAGTCTATCGAAGGCTTGCCGCCCGCCAGAAGAACGAGGCCAATCGGGCGATTCTCTCGGAGATTGCCGGCGACGAGGAGCGCCATGAGTCCATTCTTGCCGAGATGACTGGTGAGCAGGTCAAGCCGCAGTCGTGGAAGGTCACCTATCAC
>CAUZJP010000095.1:0-5495 GCA_963580235.1 Candidatus Thalassarchaeaceae archaeon | reverse complement strand
TCAACGCTCCACTGAGTGAGGCGACAATCGTAGAAATCAGCAGTCGCTTGAGACAGGAAGGGCTCCACTGCGCGGTTGCCTCGCTCTCTTCGAACAGCCTCCGCTGATTATCGAGGACGCTTATCCTCGCTGCGGAAGAGTTCAGTCTTCGTTTTCCTCAAACAGCCGTGAGAGGTCGAGCGGCGAGGCATCGAGAAGAAGAGCTCCTTCGATTTTCAAACCATCACAGAATCCGTGACGGTAGACCACAGCCCCAGTCCCCCACTCGTCTGCATATCGCTTGACCTGCTTCTTCGTCTTCTTGCGCGGGAAGGAGAGGTTGGCGCCGTAGAAGTGCTTGGCGTCAATCCAGGCGATTGGCGTTCCGTTAATCTCCAACTTGTCGATGAACAGTAAATCGGGAGTGCTGATCGGCCTGCCATGCTCCGCAGTCTGCTCCTTCAGCAGTTCGGTTTGAGTGCGGAATCGAATCCCCAAACCTCGGAAATAGTCGCACAGAATATGTTCGAAGAGGTCGGCCCGAACATGGGTCTCGGATTGATTGACATTGGTCACTCGATCACCCTCCTCAGCCTCTCTAAACTCCGCCGCATCGCGTTCGTTGAGTCGCTTTTCAGGTTCCCTCAATGAATCCCGAATTTTTTGCTTGGACCACCCTCGGGAGGTCAGTATGGCACGGAATATGGCGACGGGGGGAAAGTCGAATCTGCGTGAGAGGGCAAGGACCCCCTCCCCGTTTTCGTAGCGTTTCTTCAGCATGTGCGAACGACCCATCATCTTGTTGTGCCCGTAAACCGCCTTCTCCTGCATCAACGCCCCCCTAAGTGAGAGCGCCTGGTCGGTTGTGATATCGTAGTCCGCCACATTGTCGGCAATCTGTTCAACCATTTCGTCGGAGAGAAAGCCCCACTCGCCACGCAAGGTCACCAAATCGCACACCTGTCGCTCGGTCTTCTTAGTTACGGGGGAGGAGTTCCATTCAATTGGCGAATGTTGTGGTGCGGGCTCTATTTCGCGTGGAATCCCCATTGGGAGCGGCTTCCTGTCAAATCGCTTGCGGGCGCGGTTGTCTGATGAGAGACCGTCGGGATGAACCTCGGCAGACTTGTTACCTGCGCTGCCGCCACCCCGCTTTCTTCTGTCACGCCCACCTCTGTTGTTACCACGCCCACCAGCCTGCGGCTTAGATGCCGTAGGCTCATCGGGACCGCCTTCTGAAGGTGTATCATCGGTGCGTGTCTGGCCGCCCCCATCCGGGCGACTGCCACCACGTCTTCTTCCACGTCTTCTTCTTCGGGGTCGTTTGTTGTCGTCGTCTTTCTTGTTGTCTTGACTCACTTGACCTGTCGAAAGGCTGCTCCCTTTTCAACCCCCGGGGTGATGTGGCTCGCTGTGGTGGCAGAATCGGTGATGATGTTGGAAGGGAGGCAACATCTGCTCTAATAATCAATCATTAATTGAAAATAATTGCAAATTACCTGTATACTTTATAAGGGCTGGAGATTATTGGTATTTTCACATCGGAGGAACATGGATGCTAAAGGAAACGAATCTCACTAGGTGGGATTGCCTTCGCCGTCCAGTTCGGAATGAGCGTTGATACCGTCATCTGCCACGATGTTCCAGTTGAGACCCAGAGTCTTGCTGAAATCAATCAAAGGGGGTATGGTGTAACGGTTAGCATCGCGGGTTTCGAACCCGCTGATCTCGGTTCGACTCCGGGTACCCTCGCCTCTCACGCACATGCATGGGCGTGTGACAGTAGTGGTGAACACTTGGGGTCGTGGACCCTTCGACCCGGGTCCGTCTCCCGATATCTCCCCCACACAAAGGAAAATAAATCAAAAAAGGAAGTGAATAAATGAGCGAAAAAAAGGATGAAGAACAGAATGTTAGCTTGGCTGAGTTGTTCAAGTTGTTAGCAGAATATATGCGACTTCAGTGTGAACTGGCCTCACAGAGTATTGAGAATTACTCGGAATGGGACATTCCCTGTGAGTGCGACGATTGTGGTGGGCCAATTCTCCCATTCAAGAGTGACGATGAGGCCGATGAGGCCACCTTTCCCGAGGGATTTGAGGAGGAGTGGTCATGAATAACAGCCAGAGTGGAAGTCAACATGTTGATTACAAACCGCTGTACCAGTGGATCCTTGAGCAACCTCCGGAAGTTCAGGAGATTCTTGTCGAGCAATTGTTTTCCAACGAGATACTGAACATCTCTGACATGATTGAATTCATCAATCGAGGAGAACTCACACCGAATGAAGACAACGGCCCGACCATTGGTTCAATTCTATTCCATGGTTCTATCATCAAACAACTGGAGGATGTTTCAGATGCTTCAGATTGGACTCCCAACGGTATCTATCACTACGAGAATACCATCGGAATCATCACGGACACGGGTCTTTGGGAGATAGAGGTAGTTCCTGAAGCGTGGTCGAAACATGCCACAGGTGCATTCAGGCTGCAACTGTACAGGGACAATGTCTGCCATGATGTCTGCGTTCAGACATGCAGTAACCCGAGCGAGCTCCCAATCGGAGACAGGCTTGCAGCAATTGTGTTGGCTTGTTGGAATGATGCTGAGACGGCGAAACGTGTATCCACCTTCGCAGATGCGATGGGCCTGTCACGCTATCCTCCCATACTTCCACCAGTCATATGTCCAAACTGTAGGCAGATCAACAACAATTACCGCCTCGATGGCGGCCATTCCACCTGTGAGTGCCAGCGAATTTACGAGTGTCCGACCTGTGACCGAATGGCGTTCACAGAGCATGAGCAGTGCAACTCGTGCATCCACGAGTATGTATGATGTTCAGAGGTAGGCGATGCCGGGCTCGGAGGGGAAGGCGAATCTTGCCTTGCCGCCGACATCTTCGCTCTCGCCGGCGACTTGGACTCGGAGTTCCTCGACACCGAGTTCACCCCGGATGAAGTCGGCTGCTGACTGGATTATTTCGACCTCATCGAGCGCTGCCCTGAGCACCGCCTTCTCGTCGGGCGACCAGCGATAGAGCTGCTTGAGCACTCGCTTCCATGCGGCCGGAACCTGCTTCCGAATCTCAGTATCATGGGCGAACTCTCTCGTCATGATGACCTTGAGGGCCTGCTTCATGTCGTAGCCCTCCTCCTGCAGTTGCATGCCGATTCGGCACAACTCACCCTTCCACAGCTCAGCGCACTGAATCGTGACAGATGTCGCCGGACCTTCCAAATGTCGTTCTGCCAACTCCTTCATCTGCCTACCCTGGTCGAGCACATTCTGAACGAAAGCCTCACTCGCGAGCACTGAGGAATCACCCTCATGGGCCTCCTCTCTGGGCGCTAACCTAGCCGCCGCGAGCAATCCATCTTGGCCGAGATGTTGCCAAATGTCCTCGGCGAAGTGCGGCGTCGCCGGGTGGATAATCTTGAGCCAATCGACTAGAATGGTGCGTAGTAGAGTGCCGTTCCGACCCCCACGTCGCTGGTACCATAGAAGGTCACCATAGACTTCGTAGTGGCTGATGAGCACCGCATCACGGAATTCCGAGCCGTCCATCGCCTCTCTCCACTCCCTCACGCGGGCGCGGAACTTCGCATCCAACCAGCCATCTATCTCAGACTCGTCATCCGACCAGTCCAACGCATCGCGAATTGAACCCCAAAGCGTGTTCAACACTCTCCGATTCGCCTCGACCCCGATGTCGGACCAATCCATCCCCGCAGTTGGTCTTGCTCCGAACAGCATGAACAGACGCACTGTGTCAGCCCCGAACCTCTCAACCATTTCAGAGGGGCTGACAGTGTTTCCAATCGACTTGCTCATCTTGGCGGAGCGCTCTCCCAACTCAGCACCACAGTTCTTGCACGGTGCGTCAGCTTCGTCGACATGGAGGGTGAGGTTACAGTCAGCACAGTACGGGGCCTGTTTGTTGACCATCCCTTGGCAGAGCAGGTGTTGGAACGGCTCGTCACAGGAGAGCAGCCCGAGGTCTCTCAGCGCTTTGGTGAAGAATCGGGCATAGATGAGGTGCAACTGGGCGTGTTCGATTCCACCGCAGTAGAAGTCGACATTCATCCAATGGTCGGCCACCTCGCGGCTGAAGCAGACCCCTGCGTTGTTCGGGTCCGTGTAGCGCAGGAAGTACCACGACGAGTCTACGAAGGTGTCCATCGTGTCGGTTTCGCGCCTGGCTGGGGAACCACAGGTAGGGCAATCGACATTGACGAATGATTCTGAACTCGCTAGCGGGTTCCCCTCGATTGTAAACTCGATGTCACGCGGCAGCAGGAGTGGCAGGTCCTCCTCTTGCAGAGGCACTAGTCCGCACTTTTCACAGTGGATGACTGGAATCGGCGTTCCCCAGTAGCGCTGTCTCGAGATGAGCCAGTCGCGAATCTTGAATTGAATCGTCGAGCCGCCGTTGCCATCTGCTTCGAGCGCATCGATGACGGCCCTCTTCGCATCATCACCAGCCAAGCCGTCGAATCCATCGCGTTGGGAGTTGACCATCGCCCCATATCCCTCGAAGGCGCCGCTGATGAGTGCATTGACATCATCATCCTCGTGGCGAAGGAGGACCCGTCGAATCGGAATGTCGTACTTCTTGGCGAACTCGAAGTCCCGCTGATCGTGACCAGGCACGGCCATCACCGAGCCGGTTCCGTAGGATGCGATGACGAAGTTGCCAGCGTAGATGGGCACCTTCTCGCCGTTCATCGGGTTCACAGCGTATCTTCCTAGAAACACCCCCTTCTTCTCCTTCAACTGCCCGATATCCTTGTCCGAGAGGCCGCTGACCTCTTCGGCGAGGGCACGCCAATCATCCTCGAACTCGGTGCCGGCGACTAACTTCTCGCAGAGTTGGTTCGAGGGTGCCAAGGTGACGAAGGTGACTCCGAAGATGGTGTCGGGTCTGGTGGTGAAGGTCTCGATGACGAGGCCGTCGTCTCCATCGACGGGGAAGTCTATCGCCGCCCCCTCAGAACGGCCGATCCAGTCTCTCTGCTGGGCCTTCACATGTTCAGGGAATTCGATTTGGTCCAATCCATCCCACAACTCCTGACAGTAGTCGGTGATTTTGAGGTACCACTGATCCATGTCCCGTGCTGTGACCATCGAATGGCAACGCCAGCAGGTGTCGTTGATGACCTGCTCCTTGGCGAGCACGGTCTGGCACTCGTCACACCAGTTGACGGTACCAAAGGCCCGGTAGGCGAGCCCTTTCTCGAGGAACTTGAGGAAGTAGTGTTGGTTCCAACGGTAGTAGTCGGCGTCGTGGCTCCTCAACTCACGGCTCCAATCGTGGGAGAACCCCATCTTTGCGAAGTCCGCCTTGATCTTGACGATGTTGCGCTCGATTATTTCGTGTGGATGCCCACCCTCCTCTATGGCCGCGTTCTCAGCTGGCATCCCGAAAGAGTCGAAGCCCATCGGATAGATGACATTGAAGCCGTCTGCACGGCGGTATCTGGCAACCGCATCCCCAATCGAATAGTTTCGAA
>CAUZJP010000094.1:0-5509 GCA_963580235.1 Candidatus Thalassarchaeaceae archaeon | reverse complement strand
TGAGCGGCGCCTTAGACTCAAGCCACGCCCCGGTGTCCGGGAGGTCACTTGCCCGGCCTGTAAAGAGCCGTTCAAGGTCACCTTCTGAGTCCCCTCACTTCGAAGAATGGGAGCGTAGCCGAGCTACCAAAGAAGAACACCCCTCGAACCTTTCCCAATTGGATGTTTCACCACCCGTGCAGGCGGATAATGGTACGAATACCGGCCTCTTAGGCCATTATGTCACCCTCCGCACTCAAATAGGAAGAGTATCGCAACATCCACACGGGAGGAATCACCTCCCAGGGGATGGGACCCTGACTGAAACGGAAGCGAAGCTATCAGATTTGAAGAAACAAGTCGTCGGTGGAGACCATGACTCGCTCGCGAAGTTGCGCAGCGATGTGACAGGTGCCGGAGCCCCATCTGCAGAGCGAGCAACTCAGATTTCTAGCAACCTGCGCAGTGAGGAAGCGCTGCGCCACAGGCTCAGCCGTGAACGCCGCCTTCGACTCAAGGATCAGGCTGAGCGCCTGTCTGGTGCCACCGGAACGATGACCCGCTCCATGCAGTTGGAGCATGACGCTGCTCTTGAAAAGTTGGAGTCTGAGATGCGGCAGGAGATGGAATCCGAACTATCCCGTCTCGAGAGAAATGCGCTTGAGCGTGAAGAGGAAATCCTGCGCGAAGAACTCGACATGCGGATGGAGCGCGAGGAACTTGCGCTGCACGAACAACTCGATGTCGAGCGGGAGCGCCGTCTCTCCACTCGCCGCGAACAGATTCAGGAACAACTCTCTTCTGAGATGGATGCAGAATTCCAGCGTCGAAGAGCGTTCCTCCAGGAGAAGTTGGAAATCGAGGCTAATCAGGCGACGCAAGAGCAGGTCAGGGAACTCGAATCAACTCTCAAGGAGGAGATGGAAACTCAACTGACACATGAGGGCAACCTTCAGACGGAGCGCATCGACGAAGAGCAGAGAGCTCACCTAGCCGAGCGCGAAATCCAACTCAGAGATGGCATCCGCCGTCGCCTCGAACAACAACTACGCAGCCGCCTGCGCTCACGCGAGGCGCGCCTGCGCACCGAGTACGAACGGCGAGCCCACCGAATGGAGGAGGAGATCGCCAAAGACCTGCAGGAGGAATTGGAGGAACGCCTCACCTCGGAGACCGGGCAACTAGAGGACCGGATGCAGCAGGACCTTGAGTTGGCGATTGCCCGCAAGCGTGACGAAGTACGAGTGTCAATTCTACACGAGTTGGAAAAGCAGTATGGCGAGCGTCTCTCCGAGCGCAAGCAGCGTCTTCGAGAGCGCTACGACCTCACCTTCAGCCATTCCATCGATGATATTGAGCACGCTCTCAACTTGGAGTTGGAAGACGAACTTCAGAACCGGATGGTTGACGAGTTTGACTCCTATCAGCGCGGCCGAGAGTCAGAGATATCCAGCCGTCTGAGCCGGTTCCGACACGACAGGGAGATTGAACTCCGCACTCAACTCGGAGATTCATTTGAGGCGCGGAAGCAGGAGTGGGTTGACCAACTTGAACAGGAGTTCCGCTCCAAGGAGTCTGCAGTCCAGCGTCAAATCATGGCGGAGGTCGATGCTAGGGTACGGAACGAGAAGATATCTCACGAGACCGCACTCGACCTACTCAAGCAGGAGACTGCAATGGAACTTGAGGTCGAGATGGAATCCCGCCTCAGGGAATTCCGTGGCCGCAAGGAGCAGGAAGTTACCGACCAACTTGAGCGCCAACTGGCGAAGCGGGAAGAAATCATGCGCAACAAGGCGCTCATCGATGTCCGTCGCCGGGAGTCAGAAATCCGCGCAGAAATCGAGGCCCAACTCGCTGTCAAGCGAGCCGAGATTCGCGAGCGCCTCTCAACTCTTGAGCAACGCTCTGAGGAATTCAAGGTGGTTGCCGAAGATAAGATTCGCACTCAACTCCAGCGCAGCCTCGTCTCAGATGAAGACATCGAGGAGGAGGTCCGCCTCAAGCAGATGGAGGATGAGGTCGAAGATCTTGAGACGACCGATGGGGTACTTGCCCGGCGTGAGAGGTGGATGGGTGCACTGAAGGGTGCCTCAGGTCAAGTCGCACCTAGTGCAGCAGGGGCGCTTGGTGGCGCGCTCGGAGGTGCGCTTCTCGGCCAATCAACATCCACGCCACTCGGTGAGCAGCCATCTCCCGGATTAGGCGGAGCAGTCGGAGGGCGCCTCGCTCCGGCACGATTACCAATAGGTGAGAAGCCAGCCGCACCGGCTCTGAGTGATTCACCTCTCATTCCGTCGGGACCACAAACCGATGTATTGACCCCAGTTCGTCTTCCAATCAGGGCGCCTGAGGAGAAGGAAACAGCCGCCCGCCGACTCGGAGATGCGGTTGATGTGGAAACAGAACCAGAACCCCAACCGGCTGATTCTCGAGTTCGCAAACTCTCGGATGCTGCCGACCTGTTCCCCGATACTTCCCCCTCAACAGACGAGACCACTTCATTCGGAGTCGGAGGAGCCGCGACACAACCAACCGCTGAGGGCTTCGAAATATCCCGCTCCCGGCCAGAAGGTGTAGAGGAAATCGCTGAACGGCGTGGACCTCCTGGTGGAGGGCGACTAGTTAGGGACAGCGCGGAAGAGGGTGGACTGTCCCGCAGCCCACCCGGTGGCGGCCGCTTGGTAAGAGATGGTCCAAGACCGGAGGTCGGAGGACCGCCACAGCGAGATAGCTTGTTTGAACCATCAGAAATCCTCCAACCAGTCAAGCGACCTGTCTTGCAGCCAAAACCCCAGGCTCCGGTGACACTCCGTCCCGTCAGCGAACAGCGCAAGGTCATGATTCCCACTTTCGATGAGGAGAAGGCGATTCTACGACCAGCGGCCGCAACACTCACTCCGGTCAAGACCGAGTCGGACGAAGAAGAGTGATTCTTCACTTCTCTCCGAATATACCGCTTGAGCGAGGCGACGCGGCATTGAAAGGTGAATGGCTCTTGTAAGAGCCATGCGTCGCTCACTTGGATTGACAGTTCTCCTGTTGGTGGCGTTGCTTGTTCCACTCCTCGCCCTCCCTAATGCATCCGCCTCAGAATTGGCAAATGCGGGAACCAAAACGACCTTTGACGACTCAACCATCGGTTGGTTCCAGACCTACGACGGCTCGATTGCAGTCATCAATGTGACTGGAAATGTGACCGTATTTGATTGGAAGGACGGCGAACGACAAGATCAGTGGAGCGTCTATCTGAACGAGACCGTCATCTGTGCCGCCATCGACAACCTTCAGCATCGACTTGCAATAGGCACAACCAATGGCGTCGAAGTAATCTCCACAGAGTATCAGGAGGTGCTCTATTCCATCAACACAGGCGAGGCTACCGACTCGCTCGCATGGGACGGCGACGGTGATTTGTGGGTCGGCTTGGCAAATTCGAATCAGGCGGTGGAGTACAGAGACACCGGAGCAACAGGTACCCTGACAATATCTCACACCGTTGAGGTGAGCGCAATTCTTGGCCTACCCGGAGGAGGCGTGGTCACGACAGGAAGGGACCTGATAATCAGAGTGAATCACCCGAACGGCAGCCAAAACCGAGTCCTGATGGATATCACCTCTGTGGTGACCGACCTCGCGTTGGTCGACGGTGGTCAAACCATGTTGGCCATGACCGAGTCCGGGAAGGTCTTCGTCTATTCCACGGATAATTGGACTCTGGAAGATGAGGTCACACTCTCTTCAGGAGGCATGATTCACTCGATGGCGGTTCTTTCCGATGGCCGAATTGCGATGGGAACTCACAATGGCCACCTCCATGTCATAAATGGGACGGACTACTCAGAAATCTCCCATGTTTCGAATCTTGGGAATATTGTCGGTATCCACGAGGTCGGACCCAACTCCTTCCTAGTTCTAGCCTCCTTCATAGGCTCCTCACAGGTCATTCTCTTCGATGTCGATACTGATGGCGACGGCGTCGTTGACTCGGATGACCCATTTCCCACTGACTCTACTCAGCAGGTCGATTCAGATGGCGACGGCTACGGTGACAATCAACTTGGTAACAATCCGGATGAGTGGCCAGCCGACCCTTCGCAATGGGTTGACAGTGATGGAGATGGCCGAGGCGACAATGCGAATGGCACAAACGGCGACCAATTCCCGAACAATGCGGACCAAAACACAGACAGTGACGGAGACGGCTACGGCGACAACTCGCTGGGCCTCAATGGGGATTACTTCCCGAATGACGATTCTCAGTGGTTCGACTCTGATGGGGACGGTCTAGGGGACAATCTGGAAGGAACCAATCCCGATGACTGTCCAAATTCACCGGGCGATTCTCATATCGATAGGGAGGGCTGCCCTGATTCCGACGATGATGGGTACAGCGATGCGAGTGAGGATTTTCCCGCTTGTTCCGCCCTCGCACCTAACGGCGCAGACAGTTACCCGATGGACTCAACCCAATGGTGCGACACAGATCAAGACAACTACGGTGACAATCTGACTGGGAACAAGCCGGACTGGTGTCCTGCAGAATGGGGCAACAGCACCCGTGGCATCTATTTCGACACTGGTGAGAATCGCTATGTCACGGTGCAGCGCTTCGGTTGCCCAGACCGAGATGGTGATGGCTACGAGGACTCTGGTGAGCACGATGGACTGACCGATTGGTCGACCGACCCGACGGAGTGGGTGGACAGTGACAGGGATGGCGTGGGTGATAACTCGGATTGGGACGACCTAGACCCCACTGTGGCTACCGAGGAGGAATACTGTGCGAAGCATCCCGACGACTACGCGGTCTGCTCCAACGTCTATGTTCCAACTAATGTAACAGAAGATCCTGAAGAGGAACTTAATCCCTCAGAGAAGCGCAACCAACTCGTGAAGGAGTTCTTGATTTATGGGGGCGGAATCGGAGTAGGGCTGATTGCAGCCATCCTCATTCTCTGGGGTTTGATCGGCCTGATTCGTACGACCATGGCAAAGCGCTCTCCCGATGCACAGTACAGCCATCAAGACGCCACTAAGGAGTTGCAGGCAGATGAGGAGGGCGAGGAATTCTCCACGCGCGGCGGAATCACTCAAGAAAAGGGGTGGGAAGGCGAGGCGTTGGGAGATGGAATCACCGAGGACCAACTCTGGGACATGGCCGAGGATATCGACGATGAGCAACCATCTGTAGCACCCGATGCTGGCGACTTTGGCGACGATGATACTACTTCCGAGCCACCAAGTGAGCCATCAGAGGGGGATGAGGCCGAGGCCGAGGTCGAGTCTGAGCCAGAGCCTGAGCCAGAGCCTGAGCCTGAGCCAGAGCCAACACCTCCGGAACCGTCTATGACGGCGCCACCAGATGAATCGGCCCCAGCGTCCGACGAACTACCGCCAGGCGCCCCCCCAATTCCCGATGGTGGACTTCCGGCAGGCTGGACCATGGAACAGTGGGTCTACTATGGACATCAGTGGTGGGACGCCAAGAACCAAGAGTGATGCTGTGCCCTAATGGAAGGCGACAGGC
>CAUZJP010000093.1:0-5555 GCA_963580235.1 Candidatus Thalassarchaeaceae archaeon | reverse complement strand
CTCGCCGGACGGTTAGATCGTCATGCGGCTGCTGCTGGCTCCAAGGCCACATCTCGTCGGAGCGGCTCGGAGCGGTTGCAGGAGCAACGGCTGCTTTGTTGACATCGAGGTCCAGGTCAGCCTCAAACGCACCCTGAGGTGGTCGAACCTGAGGCTGGGCAGGCAGCGCCGGTGCTTTGGAAGGTGAGGTCGGCGCCGGGGTTGGGGGCGTTTGAAAGGGGTTGGACTCCAATGCACCATTCTGGGCGGCGTTGGGTGTAGGAATTGGGATGCTCGGCAACTTGGGTGCTCCACTGGTAGCGGATGGGATCGCATTTCCTGGGGTTGCGGGAAGTGCAGGTGTGGCCGAAGGTGGGGGGTCGGTGCTCACCGGAGTCGCTGTCACCGTCACAGTGGGCTCGGGCTCTGGCTCTGGCTCTGGCTCGGGCTCTGGCTCGGGCTCAGGCTCTGGCTCGGCGGACGGCTCAGTAACATCGTCAGTGGATTCGGAAGTTGAACCGTCGTCTGGAATCTCAGAAGGATCGGCGAGTGGCCCTTCATCGTCGCCGTTCGGCTCTTGGCCCTTGGGTAGTAGGGGCACGACGAGGTCGACCTTGTGAACTGGAACTTCGGCAAGCTCCTCCTCTCTCTTATGTTCTGGAACCACGAACCTCTCGACATCCTTCGGCGCGTCGGAAATCGACAATTCGTATTCGCCTTCGTCGAGTTTCTTGGCATCCCTATCGCCGACATTGGGCGCAGAATCGCCAAAAGATGCAAACGAAGGTGCAGCGGAGACGGCAACAACATCTGATTCCTCTTCGTACTGGTCGACTTCAATCGACACATCATCGATTTCAAAGGAGTGACCGGACCAATCGACTAGGTCATCGTCGTCATCTTCGTCATCCTCGGACATCAGTTCTTCAAACAGATCAGAACTTACTTTCGGCTCTATGGAGTCCTCTTTCTCCAGCGTTCCCTTGGCCAGTTGGTAATAGCAACGAGAACACTCCTCAGTGCCCTCTGGAGAGACTTGGTTACAGAGTGGACACTCGATGCCGGAGACTTCTTTCTCCTTGCGCCATCTATTGAACATCAACACTCACTAGGGATAATGCGCGCGCGAATCCTGTATAATACTCACCTTCCCCCGTATGCAGTCCCTCTAGGACTGGTGACTTTCCTCGCTCACGCCAGTCTGACTACTCCTGCTCAAACCAATCCATCCTCCCGCACACACTCCGAACAATGGCCGTATTGACGAGGGCAGCACAATCCGCAAGGGTGATGCTTGCGAAGCGGTGCGGGTTGCTCGTGGCGAAGCGGGAGCGGGGTTCGGCTGGCGGCTCGGGACGAGGTGGAAAACGAGGACAGGTCCACCGCGTTGGCCCAGTTGAGGAGACCGATGGCCGAGGGCGCGACGAGGAGGAGGAAACGACTCGCTTCACCCGCGCCCAAGACCACCATGCGAGGTACAGCAGGCTCACAACTTGGGAACTTGAGGATGAGATGGAGCAGGTGGAGGAGCGTCTCAAATCTTGGTCGAAGAAGAAGTTGGAGGCGCACGGGCTAGCCCTGTTCGGTGCTGAGGGGCGTAACGACGGCTGGATGTTCGGCGACCGGGTTCTCAAATTCTACCCTCAGAAGGGGTTGGATTTTCCGCGCCATCGATTCAGTCAGGGCGACATAGTCACCATCTGTCGAAACAACCCCACCCATGATACGGTGACTGAAGGCATCGTACTCAACCGTGGGCGGCGGCATCTCCGGGTGGTGGTTTCGGAAACTCCGGAGCGCATTCGGAGTGGGTCTTGGAGGATTGACCGAGGAGCCAATCGAGTGGCTCACGACAGAATGCAGGATGCGCTGCGGGAACTGCTTCGTGAGGACCCAAACACCTCTCTCTCCGACCTTCTGCTCGGCAAGCCGCGCGACATGATGATGGCTGCTTCAACGCCGCCTGACATCCGCGGCGTCAAGCGGCGGCCGGTGAAAATCGATGAGAAACTCAACGAGAGTCAGATGGCCGCCGTCGAAGCGACTCTGATTCAGCGGCTCACCTTGGTCCAAGGTCCACCGGGAACCGGAAAGACTCACACCGCGGTTCGCATCCTCAAAGCGTGGGCCGAAGAGGGAACAGGTCCCATCCTCGCCTGCGCTGACAGCAATGTGGCGGTCGACAATCTCTTGGAGGGATTGTTGGCGTTGGGTGTCAGGGCGGTGCGCATCGGTCAACCTGTGAAAGTGCGCTTGAACCTGAGAGAATCGACTGTCCGAGCCCGCATGGAGGTACATCCACTACAGGAGGATGTACGCGAACTACTCGGCCTGCAAGAGGACCTGCAACGGAGACTTCCCACGCTGAAGGGAAAGGAGAAGGGGCTCGGCCACCGCGACCTGAAGAACGGGTGGAAGGATATTCGGGCCCTTGAGGATGAGATGATCGAGGACATCATCGACACCGCGGAGGTGGTCTGCGCGACCTGTATCGGCGTTGGCCATCGAATGCTTGAGAAGAGGAGTTTCCCCAATCTGCTGATAGACGAATCGACCCAGGCGACCGAACCGTCGACTTGGGTTCCCATCATGCGAGCGAGCCGACGGTTGGTTCTGGTCGGTGACCATTGTCAACTGCCGCCGACCGTAATCTCAAAGCGGGCCGAGGAGGATGGACTAGGACGAAGTCTGTTTGAGCGTCTCGCCGACCTTGGAATCGAGCCTCATCTGCTGACCACTCAATATCGGATGCACCCGACAATCGCCGAATTCCCCTCTGCTCGTTACTACGACAACCGTCTAGAGAACGGTGTGACTGCTGCCGAGCGACCTCCACCCACCGGTTTCCTCTGGCCGGACTGGGAGCGCCCCGTCGCCTTCATTCCGGTCGACGGGGCCGAGGAACTCGCTGAAGATGGCGCCTCCCGTCTCAATGTAGCAGAGGCGGGCTGGGTGGTCAAGGTGGTTCAGGACCTGTTGGCCGCAGGTGACCTCCAAGCCCGTGACATAGGAGTCGTGTCCCCATACAACGGACAGGTCCGTCTCATCTCAGACATGTTGCAGGAGGCGGGTGGGCTCGATGACGATGATGAATCTGCAAAATTCCGCGGCCTTGAGGTGAGAAGCGTTGACGGTTACCAAGGCCGCGAAAAGGAGGTCATCGTTCTCTCCACCGTCCGAGCCAACGAGACTGGAGAGGTGGGCTTCCTCAGAGACCACCGCCGACTCAACGTAGCCATCACCCGAGCCAAGCGTGGCCTCATCGTCATCGGCTCACCAAACACTCTCAGACATGACGGTGATTGGGAGGCGTGGCTCGACTGGGCGCGCGAGCAGAAACTTGAGGCGTGGCATGTCTTGCAGGGTAATTGAGAGGGGCTCATATGGCTGACCACGATTCACCGATTTCCCTGAACCCGGCAGCGGGAGGCACCATGGCAAAGCAGTTGGTGCGAGCGGAGTCAGGTCATTGGCCGGTACCCGAAGGAACAGTCTTGGCGAGTGCCTTCAGCCGCGCCGGGGCGTACATGTTGGACACCATGTTCGTAATGGGAATCCTCCTGATAATCACCTCTCTACTTGGGGGTGCGGGCGGAAACATCCTCAGGGCCTACGACCTCGAACTACTGCGCTCGGGAGGGAAGGGTACTGTCCTGTTCATCGTCGACTGGTTCCTAATCCTTGCTGGAAACTTCCTCTATCACAAACACACCGGGCTTCAAATGTCTCGATCTCTCGGTCACAGTTGGTTCGGCCTAGCCGTGGTGCGCGAAGATGGCAAGCAGTTGCAGCGCAGCGACTGGGATAGGCGGGCTTTCCGGAAGCTCGCATATGCCATTCCGATAGTCGGGCCTCTGTATTTTGGAATCAGGGACTTGCTACGAATCAGAAGTCGGCACACCCATCAGAGTTCCATCGACTTGGCAGTAGCCTCCATAGTGGCGAGGGCAGACTCGCTTCCTCCAGCCAGCAGACAGCATCTTCGTTGACACTCGACGCAGCCTGCCTTCTTTACTCCACTCGGCCATTCATGGCCGCATTGAATCTCACACCAGATGGACGAACCGGTCGGAGTGCGCTTCAAGTATGGGGGGTAGGGTGGCTTGCGCGAGGTGTCAGCGTGAGCGATGAGATGCGTGTGCAGAGCGGTAGCCTCATGGTACGCGTTCACTGCATCGAGGATGACATCGACGACTACGACAGAGATGCTCTCAGAATCGTCGTTGAAGTGACTAATGAAGGGGTCGATGACGCCGACAATCTCGCTGCCAGCATGCGCACGATGGATGGCGGCAAAGTTCCAGCATTTGAGAGCGCAATCACAGTCGCAGCTGGGCTCAGAGAGGACTTCTCGTTCTTCGTTCCACTCGATTCCGGGGCGTGGCTGTTCAAGATAGAACACGACTCTAATGGGATGCGAATGAAAGCGGAGTTGGGTCCCTACTCCTGCGATGTCCGGGTTGCAGAGAGTGTTCGCAAGCCCATTCGTCAGGATGGCAAGGGGGGTGCCGTTGGCGGCAGCGCCTTCGAGTCCGCCTTCGGAGCAGCGTTGACCGGCTTCGGAGATGAGCCGGCAACTCCCGAACCTGTGACAGCGTCCGCACCTGAGACAGTGGATCCGTTGGCTACCGCCTTCGGTGTCGCCCCCTCGCATCCCGCAATTGCCGAAGTCGCACCACCAAAAGCGGTGGTCCCGGCACCGGCTCCAGCACCATTGGCCCCGGTAGCGCCGCCAATCTCCGTTCCCGCAGCCACCCCTGAACTTGTGGCACCAACGCCCGCTCCTGAACCACTGGTACCGGTTGCACCACCGATCTCCGCACCGACACCGGAACCAGCACCGGAACCTGCCGTCACTCTCACAGCCCCTAATGCTCCTCCTGAAGCGCCCACGGGCCCATCCCAGATGGGCGCGCCGGGAGGAATGCCGCCGGGGATGATGCCACCGGGAGGAATGCCGCCGGGAGGAATGCCGCCAGGCATGATGCCGCCGGGAGGGATGCCGCCGGGGATGATGCCACCGGGAGGAATGCCGCCGGGAGGAATGCCGCCAGGGATGATGCCACCGGGAGGAATGCCGCCGGGGATGATGCCACCGGGAGGAATGCCGCCGGGAATGATGCCACCGGGAGGAATGCCGCCGGGGATGATGCCGCCAGGAGGAATGCCGCCGGGGATGATGCCGCCGGGAATGATGCCACCGGGAGGAATGCCACCGGGGATGATGGCCCCCCCTTCCGGGCCTCCACAAGGTGCACCTCAGGCTCCACCACCAGAAGCTCCGCAGGAAGCACCGCCACAGACACCGCCTGAAGGAGCACCGCAAGAACCACCTCAAGGTTCACCAACCGGACCACCTCCCCAAGGTCCACCTCAAGGTTCACCAACCGGGCCACCTCCCCAAGGTCCACCTCAAGGTTCACCAACCGGACCACCACCTCAAGGACCACCCACCGGACCACCACCTCAAGGTCCACCAACCGGACCACCCTCTCCTCCAAATGAGGATGAGGAGAGTTCTAACTGATGGAAAAAAGTCAGCAACCGTCCTCCGAACAGGCGATGGATTCAGACTT
>CAUZJP010000092.1:0-5574 GCA_963580235.1 Candidatus Thalassarchaeaceae archaeon | reverse complement strand
ACAACGCCCGCGAATATCCTCAAGATGCACTGCGGCTCGCGCACGAGACCGGTTTGACCAACCTGCACATCCCCGAATCATGTGGTGGAATGGAGTTCGACATCCTCACCGAGGTGTTGGTCCAGGAGGAACTGGCGTGGGGGGATCCGGGATTCGCTACGGCGGCGTATGCGAGTGGCCTGACCGCAGCACCCATCATCACCGGTGGGACCGAGGAACAGAAGCAGAAGTATCTCGGAGCGTTGGTGAACGACGGCGCTATCTGCTCATATTGCGTGACCGAGCCCGTGGCGGGCAGCGATGTTCAAGGAATCAAGACAAACGCTGTACTGAATGGCGACCACTACATCCTCAACGGCACAAAGATGTTCATCACCGGGGCGGGCTACGCTGACTGGTTCTTCGTGCTGGCCTACACCGACATGGAGGCTGGCTACAAGGGGATGAGCGGCTTCATCGTAGAATCCGATTGGGAGGGTGTCAGTCTTGGAAAGAAGGAATCCACGATGGGGCAGCGCTGTTCGGACACCCGTTCTGTCAACTTCGACGATGTGCGGGTTCCCATCGAAAATCTCGTCGGTGGCGAAGAGGGCAACGGCTGGTTCAACGCGATGACCGCATTCGACCTCTCGCGACCGTGCGTGGCTGCACATGCGGTGGGAAATGCGAGAGCCGCCTACGAATATGCACTCGCCTATGCGCTGGAGCGGGAAACCTTCGGTCAACCAATTTTCAGCCACCAGATGATAATGGCCAAACTCGCCGACATGAAGACCAACATCGAGGCGGCACGGCTGCTCACCTATCGAGCTGCATGGTTGGCCGACCAAGGGGAGAGCAACACCGAAGCGGCCGCCCACGCCAAGCGATTTGCGGCGGACATGGCGACTGAGGCAACCATCGAGGCTGTCCAAATCTTCGGTGGCTTCGGCTACACGGAGGAGTATCCCGTGGCGCGCTTAATGCGGGCGGCGAAGGTGATGCAGATCTACGAAGGCTCCTCAGAGATACAGAGGCTAATCATCGGTCGAGAAATCACTCGTGACCTCTAATCACCCACATTCACTTTTCGCAACCCCCCACCGATTTGCTGATGAACTACCACCGTAGGCTTCCTAAGCCATGGGGCCAGCCCGAGCGGTGGTTCTCGCGGCAGGCGGCAGCGAACGCCTTGGCCAGCCGAAGTCCTTGGTTTCCCTCTCAGTGGACGGAGTTGAGATGCCGCTGGTGCGCTGGCTCGTCGAGCGCATAGAGGCGGCTGGTGTTGAGACTCTCGTGGTGACGCGACAGGAGTTGGTCGTCGACATCATGCTGGCACTGCCCGGACGGGCGATAGTGGTCAATCCAAACCCCGATAGTGGACGGACCGGCTCTCTGCAATGTGGCATTAAGGCGATTCTCGACAGCAAGCGAACCCCGAAGGAGTTCCGACTGCTCGTGGTCCCAGTTGACCGTCCCGGCTTCAGCGACTCGACCCTCTCGGCGCTACTAGAAGCGGACCACTGCGCCTGCCCGGCCAAGGATGGCCGCGGTGGACACCCGCTGCTTCTGACGATGGAGGAACTCGGTACGATTCTGAACGCCGAGCCAGATGTCTCGCTGCGTTACCTCGCCCATCCGATGAGGATGAATGTAGTCGATGAGCACCTGCACCTCAACCTGGACTCTGAGGACGACCTCACAGCACTGCATGATGCAATCTCCGCACTCTCTTGAGCGTCATCTCAGAGGGCGACGAACAGACTCGTGAGGTACATCACGAGAAGACCGGCGAGGACACCGCCGTGAAGTGACCACGGATTGACCTTGACGCCGCCCTCTCTGATTCCTGACAGTACCTCGATGCAGACGTAGAGCACTGCACCGGCTGCAATTGCGAAGAAGAAGATTGCTAGACTATTGGCGAACCATGTCAGTCCGATGAAGGCGCCGATGATTGACGGTCCGCCTGCAACCGCCCCAAGCCCGACCAACTTCTTCACATCGAGACTCTCGCCGCCTCTGGCAAGTGGTCCAATGATTGCAATACCCTCAGAGAGATTGTGCAGCGCAAATCCGATTATCAGTGTGGCAGCCATAGTAGAGGCATCGACACTGACTGCGATTCCAACAGCTAGCCCCTCGCCCATGTTGTGCAGACCGATTGCGATGGCGATGAGCCAAGCGAGCGCCTCGTTGCCAGTTGTGTCAGACATGCTGCGGACTTTCTCATCCACATAGACCAGCCCTAGCAACCCGGCGACTAGTCCGAAAACTGCGATTGCGTATCCGGCGTACGGCGCAAGTCCGAGCCCGAGTAGGTCAAATATGGCCTGGTCGATGGTAGGGATGGTGCCAGTGCTGGTGTCAGCGACCTGCATCGCTGCGATGAATCCGTCAGCCCCCTCAAACGACTCAGCCGCGAGGTCGATGAGAAGGAAGAAGAGAACCCCCACCGTGAAGGCGAGAAGGAAGGTCATCCATCTGTCATCCAGCCCCTTCAGCCTGTTGAGCGGTAGCATTCCAAGGTACACCGGCACGACGCCGACATAGAGACCCAGCAGTATTGCCATCCAAAGAACTTCGATCATTAACCAGCCTCCTCAAATTATTCTCAAGATTCCGTGCATCCCGGCATCCTTGTGCCCAGGGACGCTGCACGAGTAGGAGTAGGTGCCAGCCGAGCCAGCAGTCATGACCCAGTCTCCGAAGGTGAGTGAGCCTAGCGAGACCGAGGACAACTCCTCGAACGAGACACTGCCGTTCACCACCTGCTCGTTGTGAACATTCTCCAGCAGATGGCCACTGACATAGAAATCGTGGGCGTCATTAGGACCCGCATTGATGATTCTGAAGCGAACTCTCTCACCCTCCTCCAGCGTGATTTCGGGGGTTAGTGGCGCAGCCCTGCCGTTGATGACCTCAAGTGTGCCTTGACGAGTCACTTCTGGTCCGACATCTCCCAGAAACAGGAGGACCTCGTGGTCGACAGGCTCCTCCTCGCCGCCGAGCACGATGATGGCCCCGTACATGCCACGCTCGATTCCCTCACCACTCTCCGGAATGGTGACGCCGGGAATGAACGGCTCCTCGTCCAACTCGGCCACACTGTCGTGGTACGCCCAAGTCCCGACCGAATCAGGCCTCGCTTCGAGGTAGTAGGTCCTAGAGCCGCCGGGAGGAACGAATGAGTTTGAGAGGAAGGTGCCGTCACTATCTGGGTCAAAGGCGAGGCCGTGGGCGTGGAACGAGGCGATGGTGGAGAGTCGGTTGGTCAGTGTGAGCTCGATGGTGTCACCCACCCGAGCGCAGATGGTTGGGCCGGGAACCGAGCCGTTGAAGGTCCAAATCGGGATTACATGACCCTCGGATATCTCCCAGTCGGTTGCTTGGGCGACCAGTTCGTACTTTCTCACATCATTGCCCGGAGGGAGATTGCAGAGTAGTTGCGGTCCGTCGTGAGCGGCGAGGTGGCCCAACTGTTCAGACTCTGCGGGATCACTGGAGGCGAAGTCGAGGAATATCGAGGGGGTGAACAACTCGAAGAGCAGCAGAAGCACGAAGGCGATGACCTTCCCCGAGACGAGCGGTGTGGCTCCCTGTTCGTCCATCAGTGAACCTCCTCCACAGACAGATGACCCATCATCCCGGCGTTGATGTGGTCGTAGACATGGCAGTGATACATCCACTCGCCGGCGGCCTCCATCTCGATGTCGAAGACGGCGACGTCATCCGCCAACGCGCTCGAAAGGCCAACGAATCCCTCCGGCGCCTCCACAGAGGGGTGGTGGACAGCGGAATGTGGGCTCAGGAACTTGTTGTCAATGGGGCGCCCCTCGCCTCCGTCCAACCATCGATGGCCGTGGACGTGGAAGGTGTGCTCCTCGGACGGTCCCGCGTTCAGCAGGTGAACTCGAACCTGCTCACCCTGCTCGAATTGCCACATCGGAAGCCACGGGAAGGCGAACCCATTGATGGTGGCGGCATAGGTGCCGGGGTGGTATTCGGGCTGGTACTCGCCCATGATAACGACTATCTCATGGTCAGCTTCAGTAACGCCGTCGCGCACAATCAATGCCCCGTGCAGCCCTTTCCCAAGACCCTCGTTGCCGTTTACCAAGTCGTGGTACAGGTAGGTGCCAGCCTGCTCGGCCTCAAAATAATAGATGCCGACTCCGCCCGGTGCCACCTCAGTTGGGTTGAAACTACCATTTGGCGTTGCCCGTAGGTGTAGATGGAAGGAGACTGGGACTGACAATTCGTTGGTCAGAGTGACTTCCAACCAGTCCCCGACGTTGACACACAGAAGTGGACCTGGAACTGCCCCGTCGTAGGTCCACGCATTGACATAGCCGGCCGAGGTGAACTGCCATTCGACCGGCTTCGCGGTGAGAGTGAAACTCCTGAGGGTGGATTCTTCAGACCCATTGGCAAGTGGGCCGTCGACCTCGCAGGCGAGTTGGGGCGCGGTGTGAGCCTCGGTGTGTCCAACTAGGCTCTGGCCAGCCATCGGGTCTCGTTCGGCCAACATTTCCTTGGGGGTGGCGATGCTCACGGCGACTACGAGGGCGACGAGGAGTAGGACGGGGAGATACTCCCGGAATTGGCTCTGGAGGACCATCATTCACCCCCTCCGTCAATGGTTCTGCACCGACTACATACTTTGAATGTTAGCCAAGGCTAACTTTTCCAGTTTCCTCTGGTTTCACTCTGTTTCCCGTGGGACTCACCCTCAAGTGCGCGAGCCTTTTCGGTGGCTTCGTGACCCACCCAATTCTCACATGGGCGACCGAGAGACTCTCAGCCGGCCGACAGGTCGCTATGGCGACGGTCCTCTCAGCCTCGGGTTCGGTTCCGGGCAAGCCGGGGGCGAGGATCGCCCTCACCAATCTTGGAGAAGTTTCCGGCACTGTAGGAGGGGCTGGTCTTGAGATGCAGGTTCTTGAGCGGTTGCAAACGATGCTCAACGGTATGGGCGGGGAGCCGGGTGGCGATGTCGAAACCTTCCAACTCTACCGCGATGCGAAGGGTGATGCGGGGATACCTCTCGACAGCCTCTGCGGCGGCCGGGTTACGGTCGCCTTCGAGGTGGTCCATCCGATGCCCCATGTGCTGCTCTGTGGAGGAGGGCACTGCGCACAGGCAATCGCCTCGGCCTGTGACAACCTTGAGTGGAAGCACTCTGTCTTCGATGTCCGACCCGACTACTGCGACGAAAATTCATATCCAGACGCGACCGAACTGCACCACAGCAGCGCTGGTTCATTCATCGAAGGTGAAGACGCTGGCTCGCTCGCCCGCTTCTCAGACATCCTCCTTCTCGGACATGACTGGGCGGTTGACGAGGAGCTTCTGCTAGGCCTGCTTAACGCCAGACAGGCTGACCCCGACTCCTGGCGCACCCGAATCGGAGTCATAGGAAGCAGGAGCAAGTGGCAGGCGTTCTGCAAGAGCGCTCTTGAAGCGGGTGTCGAGCAGACTTTCCTCGACGATGTCGACTGCCCCATCGGACTCAACATCGGCGCTGAATCGCCCTCTGAGATTGCCGTGGCGGTGACCGCCCAACTGATCTCCCGAATCAAGGAGCAGGACCAC
>CAUZJP010000091.1:0-5601 GCA_963580235.1 Candidatus Thalassarchaeaceae archaeon | reverse complement strand
GCAAACGATGCGACATAGTTGAGATTCTCTTCGTCGAGTGACATCGCCTGCTTGTAGCCGCGCATGATGAGAGCTGCTGGAACATCTTCCTCCATGTCCATCGAGAGACGCATGAAGGCCGCCTCAGCCCATCCGTAATGTGCATCGGCGTTGTTATCATCCGCTTGTCGTACCTCATCGAACAGATTCATTGCGGCGGTGAAATCGCCAGCACCCATTGCTCCTGCTGCTTCCTGCATCGTCTCTGCTGTCATCGTACTCCCTCGCGAACATCCTCTCGGGAGTGACAACCATACATGAAACAAACGCTACTAGTCGCAGCGGCCTCAGTCGAGATCCATGTCGACATCCAGGTCACCCAGAAGGTCGTCCAATTCCTCGGCAGCCTCTTCTTTCACAGCCTCGGGAGCAGCCTCTTCATCGCCATCATCCTTCGAAAGTAACTTCTGGATGCTCTCCAACGCTTCGAGTTGAGCATCAGCCTTGGAGACCGATGAGTTCTCGCGGTGCAACTCGTTAATCAAATCGTAAGCCTCCTCCCATTTGCGAACTCCGTAGAATGCGATATCGGGTGTGTAGCGCTCAGTCTTAACCGTCCGCTGATAGGTGAAGATGATGAACAACTTTCGGAGGAATCCGACCGGTCCCTTCGCAGAGGAGTCCCCGGCAGGAGGCATCCCGACGGAAATCCCTGTGGTCTCTGTGGCCAAGTGAGACTGGTCTCCAATGTTGCAGTAAATCGTTGCATATCCGAACAGGGCACCAATCGGGGAGCGCTTTTTGTGGACAGCGATGATGTCCTCGTGTAGAATACGATGCCCGTCGCGCTCGTAGATGAAGTTCTGAGTGTGAATGATGCGCTCAGTGGTGACCGCGTAAAAGAAACTCTTCTGATACCAGAAAGTAAGCGCCAACATCAATCCTGACCAGAAGATGCCGAAGAAGGTGAAGCTGAAGTCGAAGGGAATGAACTCATTCTCCGTCGCGAACAGCACATGGATTAGATCGTCAAGATTCAACAACAGCGGAGTAAGCGATACTACCAGCAGGTATGTCGTCACCCACTTGCCGCTCGCCGGATGGTTGACCATTCGATTTAACCAAGTGAAAAACAGCATTACGAAGGCAAAGCCGGCTCCACCAGCCCAACCGCTGGCCTCGACCAAGGCGAAGAACACCCATTCGTACCACTCTGCATCATTGGGCGCCTCTGCCCACCCGAAGAACAGGTGGATGAGCAGAATGAACACTGATACCAAGTAAATCGGCATGAATGCAAACATCGACGGCCTTCGCGTCAGTAGGACCTCTTCGTCGCCAGTGACCCGCAATTTCTCGCGAATTTTTTCTGTATTTCCTGTTGAATCGCTCATCTTCTTCCCCATTCCCGTGTCAGTTCCGGCCGTATATCATACTATGCAAACCCGAAATTCAGTGGAGAACGCCCCAACTGTGCTCCGCGTTTCCATGAATCCACTCCCAATCTTCCAAGGTGCGAACCCCCTTTTCGTCAAGCACTGTAATCTCCTCGACTTTCAGTGGATATTCATTGTAGGTGAAGTGACTGGTCATGTGCGCGCGAGTCGGTTGGTCGAAGGTCCAACGGGCCCTTCCAACCGCGGCGACAACCAAACCGATCTGAGTTCGGCCGTTCCACATCCGGATGTGAAAGCGGGGTAGTGGATTCCCCTCGCCATCAAACAGCGCCTCCTCATCGGGCGGCTTGATGAGTTCCACCTCACAGCGCTCGAACCGTTCAGTCCTCTGCCGCCCGGCATCCTTCCACAGCCCCGCACCTTGAATCGGCAACTGTCCGAAGTCACGAAGTTTCCACGGTCGGTCGTCGTGAGCGGTCATGGAGAAGGAGTAGTGTGGCAGGAACCAGTCGATGTAGGAGCCGTTCTCGAAGTGCAGCATTCCCCAGAACCACGGAATCGACGGTGCTTGCACGCACACCTTTTGGAAGTAGGCAGTACCCTCAACAGGCTCGCCGTCCACCGTCCCCTCACATTTCGTGCCATGGATTCGGAGAATGTCGTAACCCATGTTTCCGACCAACATGTTGTGCTTGTATTCGAGTGCGCTTATCTCATCATTCCAAGGCCTCATGATGAAGTCGAACTCAGCCGCTGAGCCGCTCTCCTTCGCCTCCTCACTGGCTGACAACTTGAGCCAGAAATGACTGCTGTCCGCTGCCATCCCCATCGATAGGTCGTCGCTTGCAATTGGCACAACGGCACCTCCGCCGACAGCCGGTTCAGCCTCGCCGGATTCAGCAGAAGCGCCCGGCCAGAGTGAATGGCCGGAATCCATGGCTGCCATGCGCGCCTCCTCGAGCACGATCGGCTCGTGAACCGTTTCTCCATCAAACCACCAAGAGGCGACCATGCCGGGAAAGACGATTCCGCCTTCTTCGTCAACCGCAGTTCTCCCCCCACCCCACCAGTCGTACCCGCTGACATTGATTCGCTCGCAGTCGCGAGTTGACCAGAGCACCATCAACTGCTTACTGCGTCCCGGCCGTTCGGGGTCGGGAATCAGGATGAGCCACCACCACCACCACCACGAGAGACGACGTAGTGGAGGCAGAGTGTCGAGACTCCAAAACGAGGAGAAATCACCCTCAAAGCGGGCTGGTTCAGTCGATTGCATCAACACACCTTCAGTTCAGTTCCTTGCGCTTCAGGCTCGCTTGCCCGATGAAAAGCCCAATCACAGTCACCATCAGCAGCATGAAGATGGAAATCAGCAGCGAGCCGAAGGCGCTCGTCGGTATTACCGAAGGCGGGGAATAGAACCCGGTAATCGGAGTGTCTTCGCCCCAATTCACGGTCTCCGATACCGCCGCCATCCAACTCTGGTCGGGATAGGCGAGAATCGAGGTGCAGTTCACTATCTCGATTCCCCAATGGGAGATTGAGAGCCAACTGAGCGGGAAATTTGGTGCACCGAGAGAAATCATCGCCATCGCGAACTCCCAGACTCCCAGGCCAATCGCTATCCACAGCCCGTACTTGGGACTAATCACACCGAGTGTGCAGAAGATGGTGCCGTAGGCGAGCATCACGAACCAGCTGGCCAGCAGGACCCCTAACCAGGCAGCCATGTCGTCGAAGCGGAAGACGGAGTCAGAGGGAGCGATGAAGCCGGTGATGAGGGCGGTACCGAGAATTAGAACGGTGGAATAGGGCCATACCACGGCGAGATACCCGATAAGTCGGTAGGCGAGAACCTCAGCCCGGGCGATTGGTTTTCCCATGATGTAGTGGAGGGTTCCCTTGTCCATCTCATCTCTGATCAGCCCGGTGGCGAGGAATAGAGGCAGGAAGATTCCGATTAGGAAGACAAAACCGATTTTCCCGAATCCGAGCACGAAACCGCGGTGCAGCGACTCCTTGAGGAAAACATCCTCGTCTGGGTCCTCATCGACATTGGGGTCGTTCAAGATTCCTAGTATGATATGACCGGTCTCATTTGTCCGATAGCGGGCGTTGCAATCAATTCCGTCGCCATTGTAGTCCTTGTTTCCGGGTAGTGACCATGAGTCGGGATTTGTCCACCCCTCACCCGTGCAGTCGCCGTCATCGTCGTGACCTTGGTTGCGGTTTCCGTAGTCACCATCCCAATCAAAGCCATCCTCGTTCACCCAGACTGAAGGGTCGTCGGGGGGGTATAACTCCGGGTCTGGGAAGTCGAACTTGTCATTCGGGTCCGTCCCCAACCTCTTCTCCTGCCCGGCTGGATAACCATCCCGGTCCCAATCGAAGGAGTCACCATCGTTGTCGTATGCCTCGTAGCCTGTCGCCATCGCTTCGGCGTAGAACATCAACATCATGCCGACGAACAGGACACCGATTCCCAAGACGACCCAAGTCGAAGACTTGGTCCGGTATTGTCGGAGGGTGAATTCGGCGACCGCTGTGGCCTTCCTGTCGAGTTTGCTCCAGACCGTGTCGGTTAGCGGTCGCAACGCCTGTGCTGCCTGTGTTTGAATTCGCTGCAACTGTTTACCGCCGGGTATCGAAAGTGGTTCGGGAACCGCTGCTCCTTGAGGGGCTCCTGCTGACTCAATTCGGTCTGCGGCCCGCTGCTCCTGTTGAGCTTCCTGAATCTGCCGTTCAAACGCCGATGAAAATGAATCGCCCTCACCAAGGCCATCTTCGTCCGGCTCTGGAATCATGCGCGCCCCTCCGTCAGATAACCGAGTAATGACTCAAGATTGTCGTCGGGGTTCTCGATGCCCGTGACCCGAATTCCGCTCTCCACGCAGATTCCCGGTAACGCTTGATGGACGGACGAGAGGTTGTTGGTCTCGATGAGCAACTCGCCGGGGTTAGGGAATCTCACCCCGAAGACATCCTCGTGGGGCAGGAAGGAACGGCCCAACTCTCGGGGCTCCTCTGTGTGCAGTTTGATTCGATGAGGGTGCTTGTCGAGCAACTCTCGAATAGCGTGCAGATTCCCGAGGGCGAGAAGCCGGCCATTGTGCAGAATCAGAATCTGCTCCGTGATGCGCTCGATTTCGTGCAGCGCGTGGCTGCTTACCAGAACGGTCTTGCCCATCGCACCTAGCTCTCGAACGACATTCATGATGGTCGTTCGAGCGAGTGGATCACAACCGGCGAGAGGCTCGTCCAAGATGATGAGGTCTGGGTCGTGGACCATCGCATGGGCGATTTTCACCCTCTGCCTCATCCCCTTACTGTATTTCCCAATCTCCTTGTTGACGACGTCCTCCAAGCCGACGAACTCTAGAACATGCAGCGCCCGCGCCTTCGCCTCATCTCTCGTGTATCCGTAGAGGCGAGCCAGGGTGGCGACGAAGTCGAGCCCGGTCATCCAGTCGTAGAGTTGCTCTGACTCAGAGACATAGCCGAGTCTAGAGTAGGGAGCAGGATTCTTGAACGGGTTGGTGCCGAACAGCATCACCTCCCCAGAAGAGGGCCGCAGTCTTCCGACGATGAGTTTGAACAGGGTCGACTTCCCAGCCCCGTTCTCACCCAAAATCCCGGTCACTCCGCCCTTGATCGCGATGCTGACATCGTTGAGTCCGATGACCCTGCCGTAGGTCTTCGTGACATGGTTGAGAACCACGTGGGGTGCCTCGGCGGCCGGGGCCCACTCCTTCCGCCCCTCGCCGGTCTGTGACAAGTCCGGAATCACGCCGTCACCTCATTCAAAACCAGACCATCAAACACCCTCATTCGCGGGTCACCTCCAAAGACGAAACCCTCGCTGAGAGGATGTAAAGCGAAACCGCGTTCATCACTAACAACATGACAAGACTCCATGATGCTGGATGCTCGTAAGTGTAGTTCAGCCCCAGCATCCACTGCCCGACATGAGCGACATTGTCGTATGGCGATATGAGGTAAATCGCACTACTTTCAAACAGCCAGAAGATGAGAAACGCAACCATTTTCGTCCCCAAAATAAGGCCCAAGAAAGAGACTGCTGGGAAGAACTTCCCTTGGCTGATGGAGGAGAGTGCGACCCCGATGCTGGTGTAGGTGATGACTAGAATGAGGCCGGCCGCGAAAGCCCCTAGGAAGAGGACTCCGGTGTCAATCAGGTAGGCCCACCCCTCACCATTGACGAGGA
>CAUZJP010000090.1:0-5611 GCA_963580235.1 Candidatus Thalassarchaeaceae archaeon | reverse complement strand
TGATTTCCGGAGACATCAGATATTCTTCGAGAACAGGCAAATCTTCTCCGAGGTCATTCATCAGCAGGTCGTAGACCGTTCTGTTGAGCGTACTCTTGTTGATTCCAAATGAGGTCGACGCGCTTCCCTGAGGGTCGAGGTCGACGAGTAGTACCTTTGAGGGTTGGATTCCGTTTTTCGGATCACCCTCTGCCAGTGCGGTGGCGACATTCACCGCGGTGGTTGTTTTCGCGCAACCGCCCTTCTGGTTGGTGCACGCAATTACCATCTTGTACGGGTCCACGACGCTTCCTCCCCAGTGCTTCGGACAGCCCTATGCTTTCAACCTTAATCACTCACGCGTTACCATGTGTCTTCAAACACCAAGACACAGGGCTCTACCGACCGACAGTCGCGGACGGTTCATGCGGGTTGGATGACCGGCACAGGTACTTCAGAAAGAATCTTCCTGGTGATGTGCATTCCAGTGATTCCACGAATCTTTGCCTCGGGCTTGAGGATGATTCTGTGGCTGAGGACTTGCAGGGCGATGCCCTTGATGTCGTCAGGGATCACATAGTCGCGGCCATCGATTGCGGCAGCGGCCCTAGATGATTTGAACAGGTTCTGACTGCCACGAGGGCTGGAACCGCAGATGATACGGTGGTCCTCACGGGTTCGCTGTACGAGTTCGACGATGTAGGAGAGAATCGCTGGGTCGATGTGGACCGTCTCAAGCGCCTTCTGCATGGCGACCACCTTCTTTGGTGAGGTGATCTGCTGAACATCGTGCTCATCCTTCCCTCTCAACTTTCTGCGAGCGAGAATCGCCTTCTCCTCGGCGCGGTCTGGATAGCCCATTGACATCTTCATCATGAAGCGGTCGAGTTGCGCCTCGGGCAGCGGGTAGGTTCCCTCCTGCTCGATGGGGTTCTGGGTCGCTAGAACCACGAACGGAGCGGGCAGCTTGTGGGTGATGCCCTCGATGGTCACCTGCTTTTCCTCCATCGCCTCAAGCAGAGCAGCCTGAGTCTTTGGCGGAGCACGGTTAATCTCGTCAGCGAGTAGGATGTTGGAGAAGAGTGGACCGGGTCGGAGTTTGAACTCCCCTACCTTTTGGTCGAACATGTATGTCCCCATGATGTCCGAGGGGAGCAGGTCAGGGGTGAACTGTACACGCTTGAACTTGCAACCGAGAGCCCGGGCGAAGGTGTTGGCGAGCAGAGTCTTTGCCAGTCCCGGGAAATCCTCCAAGAGCATATTCCCGTTTGAAAGAACTCCAATAGTCACTCTTCGCAGGTTCTCCTGCTTGCCGATGATGACCTTTGCAACCTCATTCATGAGGCCATTGGAAATGGCGCTGACCGTTGCGATGAGGTCCTTTGTGCGACCGTCTCCTCCCATTGCCTGCACAGTATCCACTTCCGTATGAGTTTCGACCCACCCGAATCGTACTAAAGCGTTCGGTATTCATTAGTCACCCTTGAATCGCGGTTCAACGACCCCAAAAGTGGTCTTCCTTGCGGTGAATTGCTATCAGTTCTTCAAGAATTTCCTGCTCCGCAGATGTCAAATCAACCTTTTTCAATTTCCTCGCATGTGACGCAGGAATGTCTACCAGGAGAACATCTTCCTCATCGACCCCTCTGCCGATGACAGCCCCTTGGATTGCGATAGCCAGTTCATCTCCCTGCTTCGCTTCGGAAAGTATGTGGTCACCATCGCGAATCGACTTCACTCGGCCAACCCTCGTCCCGTCGGGCTGAAGCAGTCGTTGACCTACCATGATTCGGCCGCCGAGGACACGAACGCCGACGACTGCAGGGCCAGAGCGTCGAAAGACATGGTCAGCGAGTAGGAGGATCCGTCCTGGATGGACCACCACCTCCCGCTCCGCCTCGGACAACTCCTGCTTGGTGGTCTCAATCCACTTCTGGTACTCCTCCAGCACATGGTAGATGATGTCAGAACCGATGTGAGTCACCTCACAGTCATCAGAGTCTAACTCAGTCTGTGCCTCAGCGAGGACAGTGGAGCTGAAGGTGAGGATGACCCTCTCAAACGGGTCGGAGGAGGTTTCAGCCGAGCGAATGTCTCGGCGTGAGATTGGACCGATGTTCGCAGCGCGAATCTGTATTCCAAGCGGCTTTCCGTCTGAGTCCTCCATTTCCCGAAGTTCGAAGGCGAGCGCCTCCAGTCCACCTAGGGTGTCGGACTTGATGGCAATCCCCTCCTCGTCGAGTTCGATGGAGATTTCACACTCCTCTGCAGTCAGAGCGAGGATTGCTTCTCGCGAATCCTCATCGGAAATGGCTCGCAGCGTAGTGCCTGCCAACACACTGTCAAGTTCGGGTGCGCTAATCTTCAGTCCGGCGGCCGCAGTCACGCTGTCAACCGAATCCCAGCGGTCACCCGCATCCCGCATCTCCGACATCCCACGTGGGGAGAACATCCCCTTAATGCGAGTCACTTGAGGGCCCTCAGGTGTGGCGATTGCGAATTCGTCGCCCTTTGAGAGAGTACCCCGGTGGAGAATTACATCCAGTGTCTTCCCAAGACCCCTCTCCTCCTTCATCTCCAAGACGGTGGCTTCCGCCGACCCATCTACATCCACCAACTGTTCAGCGAGGTAACGCTCCGCCAATCCGATGGTCACGGCTAAGAGGTCCTGAATCCCCTCTCCCTCCTTGGCTGAGCAGGGGACGAGAGCGATGTTCTGTGTGAAGTCGGTGATTTGGTCATAACGCTCGATGTTGAAGCCGTGCCCACTGAATTCACCGAGCATTTGCCAGTAACGCTGGTCGAAAAGCGCCATCACATCGCCAGTCTGCTTGCGCATCGATATGGCCATCGCCCGTCCTGGCTCCGACTGCCAGCCATACAGCCGATCGACCTTGTTGCAGGCGATTACGAATGGTGTCTTTGACTGTTTGAGAATTCGCATCGACTCCAAGGTCTGAGGCTTGCAACCGTCCATGATGTCAATCACGAGAATGGCGATGTCGGCGAGTGACCCTCCACGGGCCCGAAGGGTGGAGAAGGAGTGGTGACCCGGTGTGTCGATGAAGAGGAGGCCCGGCGAGTTGAATTTCTTGCCACCCATGAGGGGGGCGCACATCTCATTGAGAATATCAGCCGGGACTTCCGTCGCCCCGATGTGTTGGGTGATTCCACCGGCTTCGCGGTCCATCACCGAGGATTGTCTCTCGCTTCCGAGGGAGCGAATGTGGTCGAGGATGCTGGTCTTTCCGTGGTCAACATGACCGAGCACCGCGACTATTGGTTGTCGACGAGAACTCATTCATGTCACCTGCCCCTTTTGATTTTGATATTCGAAAATGTTCACTCATAGACCCAACTCTCATCGAGGCGGGTCCAATCCTCCACGCCGTCCGGGAACCAGAGTCCGAGTTCGAACTCCGCAGTCTCCTCGGCGTCACTGCCGTGAATGATGTTGTGGCCGATATCCATCGCGTAGTCGCCGCGGATGGTGCCCGGTGCCGCTTTGCGGCCATCGGTGGGGCCGATGATGTTGCGTGCTACCGAAATCGCATCAGCGCCCGTCCACGCCATCGCCACGACTGGGCCGGAAGTGATGAATCGAATCAGGCCCGGGTAGAACGGGCGCTCGTTGTGAACCTCGTAGTGTGCTTCCGCTAACTCCTGACTTGGGGTCAGTTGTTTGAGCCCTACCAATCGGAGTCCCTTCTGCTCAAATCTGCCGATAATCTCACCAACCAGACCGCGCTGCACACCGTCGGGCTTCACCATCACGAATGTCGTCTGCATACTAACCACTTGGGCCGGCCGTGAGGCCCTCCCTGTTTAAGCCGAACGGAGCCCGAAAGGGCCAAGTTTCACTGAATGCCGCCCTTGACATAGTGGCGAGTCCACTTCACCTTGCGTGGATTGCGCTTGAGTTTCAACGAGTTCTTGCGAGCCTTGCTGCTCTTGAACCAGAGGACTGTTCCGTCCCGCTTGACGAACATCATACCGGTGCCGGGCTCGATTTCCTCGCCAGAGAAGGTACACACTCTTCGCTCGGGCATGTCATCGGCCTCCCAACTTGCGAGCTTCACGGCCGGTGTCCTTGAGCATCAAAATGTCCCCCACTCGAATGGGTCCGAGCACATTGCGGGTGATGATTCGACCGACATCGCGGGGATTGGGTGCGTCGTTGACGCGAACCTTGACCTGTGTCGCTTCGCCGGTCATGCCGGTCCTGCCGACAACCTCGACGACTTCTGCGGGCCAACCGTCTGCCATCTGAATCACCTCAGTTGCCAGCGAGTTCGATAGCGCTTGCAACGACTCCCTTGAAGTCCTCATCAGCGCCCTTCTCGACATTGAGAACTGCGATTGCGGCGGTTGCACGGCCGATTGGCATTCCAGCGGCTTCACCGAGGAATCCTTGGTCTGCAACATAGATGAATGGAATCTTGCGCTCCTTGCAGATCATCGGGATTGGCATCAGCATCTCGCCTGGGTTGACATTCTCTGCCATGACCACGAGTTTGGCGTCTCCCCGCTCAGTCACCTTGATGACCTCGTTCATTCCCTTCTTGAGCCGACCCTTGCCGTCTCTTCCAATCTTCTTGACCAGTTCATACACTTGTTGCTGGACTTTTTCCGGGGTTTCAAAATCTACATGCACGCTCATTGGATTCATTCCTCCTGTGGGGGTAGGCTCGGCGAGGGCGTGGCTCGTATAAACACACCGGAATTGAATAGCCTACCCCGTAGGGGTGCAGTCAATCGGTCAGAGTGGAATGCCAACAATAAATCCAGTCTTAGATGCCTAAGAAGAACAGCCTCCGACCGGTCGATTCTGGGTTAGAGGCCGAGTCTCTCGAGCAACTCACGAACCCCCCTTGCGAGAGCCGGTGCACCGGAAACTCTGGAGCGTGGATTGGGTAGGGAGTCTGTGGCGTGGACACCGTCAACATGGTCTGCGAGTCGGGTGATGGCGCCCCCGGTGAAGAGGCCGTGGGTGCAGGCGGCGTGAACCTCCTTTGCACCCTGTCTGCGTAGCGCGTCCGAAGCCTTGCAGATGGTGCCGCCGGTGGAAATCATGTCATCGACGATGGCGACGATTGCACCTTCAACATCCAGATTCTTCGGCTTGTGCTCAATCGTGTGGGCGTCAATTCGAATCTTCTCGAGGTATGAGAAATTGCAGCCAATCATCTTCGCCACATGGCTAGCTCTCTCAATAGCCCCTTTGTCCGGGCTGAGGATGAAGTCAGGGTGGACCTGTTCACGGAGGTGATCAGCAATTTCTGGCATTGCGGACACGAACGCGACCGGGGTTTGCAACCCCTCCAAAACCTTCGGTGCGTGGAGGTCGAGTACGATGAGACCATCCAAGTGTTCAGCGAGCAACTTGACGATGAGTGCGGCGGAAATCACCTCACCCCCCTGAAATCGCTTGTCCTGACGACTATACCCGAAGTAGGGTACTGCAAGGAATATTCCCGGTCCTGACGCCTCTAGGACCTCAGGCCCTTCGCCCTTCAGGTTCCTTAGGTCTCCAGAACGGACATCGTGTACCGCCTCCAACATCAGAAGTGCTTCAACTATTCCGGAATCAGGGAAGGTGGTGGCTACGATGACGACAGGTTCGGAGCGAACC
>CAUZJP010000089.1:0-5628 GCA_963580235.1 Candidatus Thalassarchaeaceae archaeon | reverse complement strand
TCAACTTGGAGTTGCAGACACAAGAGCAGGACTTGGAGGTCATTGCAATCCTCTCCGCCACAAACACCGCGGTCACAGTGATGGTCCTCGCCTTCCTCTATCTGGTTGGTCGCCCTCGTTCGGGGGCTGCGCTCGCACTGCACATGATGTACCCAATTGACCCGTGGACTGCTATTGAACCACCACCTGATTTCATTCGACTTCTCGCGGTCACCATTGCCTCCGGTTTCATCGCTGTACCAATCATGATCAAGGTGGGCAAGGGGATGATGAAACTACACGAGTTGATTCCACTGCACACCCTCATCATCAGCGTAATCTCGTTCGTCACGTTACTCGTCTGGTTGTCGACCGGCTGGATTGGAATCGGGGTGCTCATCACGGGCACGGTGATGGGGCTGATGCCGCCGAGAATAGGGATAAGACGAAGTCATGGAATGGGCATCATCTTGGTTCCGATAATGATCTACACATTCGCATCAAAAGTGGACTCCTTCGGCTTCACTTGAGTTGAACCGCCCTGCAAAGAGCATAATTGCTTGAGCCTCGCGTGCGAGGTCTACCGACCTCGCCAACATGGAGTGACTGATATGCGCCGAAGCCAACTTGCAACCCTACTCGTACTTCTCACAATGCTGCTCTCGCCACAGTTGGCGATGCTAGACCCACCCGTCGAGCCCAGTCCCGCCTCAGGCCGTTCTGTGGCGTGCGGTGGCACCATCTGCCTTTCCGAATTGTTCGTGAACGCGGTTGGGACTGAGACCGACCCCGTAGGGCCCTCAGACTGGACCACCGGGGAGTGGGTCGAGATTTACAACAGCGGTGGCGCCACCGTCGACCTCTCGAGTTGGTATATCCGCGACCACTACGACTCCTCTAGCCGTCAGGTCGACTTCACGACCACCCACATCGTCTGGCCGCAAAACGCCCAGAACGCAAACCTCGCAGCTGGCGAATACATGGTGGTTGCTCGCAATGGCGTCGGCTCGTCTTGCGGCCTCTGTCTGACCAATAGCCAAGGTTTGGTCACACTCTACGACGCATCGGGAGTTATGCAACACGAAGCGACCTGGAGCACCTATGCAACCCAGAGCAAATCCCTCATCGAGGGCACTTCCGGCACGGCAGACTGGGTCGAGGCGGGGAGCCTGACACCCGGACAAGCGAACAGTGGAGGGGGCGTAGGACCGACCTGGAACATCAGCGACCTTCGCATCAGTGAGGTCTTGCCCGACTCATGGCCGACCGACGACAACTCGACCTATCCGGGCGGTGAATGGGCGGAAATCGAAAACACCGGTTCCAGTTCGATAGACTTGACCGGCTGGAAGATTCAAGATATGACCGGAAACACACTGCAACTCAACGAATCTCATCTCGTAGGCCACGCAACCTCATCTGCCATCGAACCGGGCCAGCGGAGGGTCGTCGCGGTGAACGGCTTGACCCAATATGGCGTCTTCAACAACGCAAACGGGGATTCGGTCTATCTCCTCAACCCGGCTGGGGAATATGTCTCTGCAGCCAACTACTCAGGTCCGGCGAAGATGGGGCACTCCTATGTCTCACCGAGTTTCGGGAACGGAAATTGGGTAACCTCCCTGTTCCCTACTCCCGGCGCCTCCGACGCACGAAATGTCAACGGAAGCAGCGCTCTTAGAATCAACGAGGTGATGGTGAATGCCACCAACAGCTGGGTTTCGTATCCCAATGGCGAGTGGATTGAACTCGCCCACCGCGGTAGTAACCCTGGAGTAGATGTCAGCGGTTGGGAACTCGTCACCGGAACAGGTCAGATAATCCCCGCCGATGTCGGCTTTGTCGACCGCGACAGCGGCTCGGGAACCATTGTCGACGCCGGCTCATTCGTGGTCATCGCGGTACCTCCAACTACCGCTGAAATGGTGGTCAATGGCGACCAGCTCTCACTTCTTGACGGGAGCGGCGTGATTTACGACTCAATCGAGTGGGGCGCAGACCCGGGCATCAACCGGACAGTGATATCATCCGACCCAGACCTGCCCGCACAACCGCAAGTGGTCTCTGGTTGGGCTACTCCCGCCGCTGCCAACCCGAACCAACTCTCGGGTTCTGTCAATGAATCAGCATCGTTCAGAATCTCAGAAATCATGGCCAATCCATCTGGCTCCGATTCAAACACTCACCCTGAGGGGGAATGGATTGAGATCGTCAATGTCGGCAATGACACCGCCTCCTTCCAAGGTTGGAAGTTTCAAGACGGCCGTGGCGTCAGCCTCTCAATCGACTCTCAGAGCATCCCGGGAATGGATGAGGGGGTTCCAAGCGATTGGGAACTTGTGGCCGGTGAACACCTTGTGGTCTGGCGAAACGGCCGCTCGATGAACCTGCAGAACAGCGGCGACATCATCACTCTGGTGAACTCCGAGGGGGATGCCGTCCAACAGCTCATCTACGCCCTCACCCCGTTGAACGGCACTCTTGTGGCAGGCGTTGACATCGCTGACGAATGGGTGCCATCCCCTTGGCCCACACCGGGAAGCCCAAATCCCGAGTTTGACAACCCCTACACCGGTGGTTTGGATATTGAAATAAGCGAGGTGATGCCGCAATGCACAGCCGGAAGTCTTGCAATCGAAGGTGACTGGTTGGAGTTGCACAATGTTGGCTCAGAGGCAATCAACCTCTCACGCTGGCTGGTCGTCAATGACAATGGCGACACCATCGTCCTGAGAAGTTCCTACCTCATCCACTTCACCGACGGCTCACCCGATGGGCGTACCGACTGGGGCACCCTCGTACCTGGCGCCTATGTGGTTGTGAAGCCAGAGAACAACGGATTCCTCTCTAATTTCCAAGAAATGGTCGACCTGCGCGACCCCAACCAGAATGTTAGGCAGGAGGTTCGATGGTCAACTTCTGAGAACTGCAAGAGTTTGGAGGGGGATGCGAGCGCTTGGGGTGAAGATTGGCTGAAAACGATGTGGCCGACACCCGGCGAGGAGAACCCGGAGCCAACTCCGTGGGACCCAACCGACCCTGTGCTATTCACCCGAATCATGCCCGGCCAGATTCACAACCGGGACAATGAGTTCATCGAAATCACAAACCTTGGCGATTCCATAGTCAACCTCGCAGGTTGGAAGTTGGACCGCACCAAGGTCGATGGAACCCTCTTCTCCGCCACATTCAGCGTTCTGTTGCTCGACCCGGGTGAGAGTGTCGTGATTAGCCAAGCAGCCGAGAATCTCTCATTGGATGGCGGAATCGAGGCTGTTAACATGGATGATGTTCTCGATAACAGCCTTTGGCTGTATGACTCCGGCTCCTCTCTGCAACTGGTCTCACCTGACGGAACGGTCGCTGACACTGTCGTGTACGGCGGCGGAATAACCGACCTTGATGGTTGGAGTGGGCCAGCCATCAGCTCACCACCGGCCACCTTCCAAGGGCTCATTTTCATGCGTGGTGATGGCTGTTCTCAGATGCCTGACACCAATACCAGCGCCGACTGGGAATTCCGCTGGCTGCGGCTTGGCGCAAGTCTGTTCTGCGACGCAGGGTTCTTCTCGACCTCCGGCTCGCTGACGCCAATGGCATCTCCAGATGGCAGTCTCTACCAGTTCCTTGAATGGCTCGATGGCAGTCAAGAATCGCTTCACATCCATGTCTACGAACTGATGTCAAACGACATCGTCGCAAAGTTGGTCGCGCTATCGGAGGCTGATGTCGATGTCACAATCATCCTTGAGGAGGATCCGCTCGAAGATGGCGACGACCTCTACAAGATTCGAGGAATGGCCTACGAACTCTACGCCGCAGGCGTCACAGTCTACTGGATGGGTAATCCCCAAGGTGAGAATGCGCCACCGGCTCCATACCAATACCTCCACAGCAAGGTCGCCGTGAGGGATGACTCCAGCGTCTGGATCGGCTCTGGTAATCTGAAGGAGTCGACCTTCCCCGCGGGTGACTACTCGTCCAACCGAGACTGGGGGCTCATCATCGACTCACCGGATGTCGCCCAATTGGTCCTAACCAGGATGGTGTGGGATGAAAACGCAAGCCATCCCCACCTGAACTCCTACAGCGTCACCGACTCATCGACCGGCAGACCAACCGGCTGGACTGGGGCTGGCCCTTCAGGAATCGACGCGGTGGCCCCAACCACGGAAATCCCAACAATCACAGGAGACTTCACCGGGCAGGTCTTCACCTGCCCTGACGACTGCATCAACGGAATCACCGCCCTGCTGGATGGAGCAAACACCAGCATCGAACTTTCTCTGCAAGGGTTCGACCAGAACTGGTATTGGGGCTTTGGCGAGAACCCACTCATGGAGGCGATAGAGCGCGCTCTGCAGAGGGGTGTGGCGGTGAGGTTGCTCATCAACGGCTATTATGTCTGGGCAGACGACGATATCCGAGATACTGTCAACCACTTCAACAACCAGTGGAACCGAACCGACGGCTATGATGCGACGGCGATTCTGATGTCACCTGCCGACCGAATCGTGAAACTGCACAACAAGGGGGCCATCGTTGATGGCGAATCCGTTCTCATCTCCTCGATCAACTGGAACTCGAATGCGGTTCTGCGTAACCGCGAAATGGGAATCGTCGTTCACAGCAGTGACCTCGCTGGGTGGTATCTCGCCTCATTCGAAGAGGATTGGAATCGACTCGACGATGCGACCGACACAGATGGTGACAACATGCCCGACAAGTGGGAGGTCGAAAATGGCCTCAACCGGACTTCCTCAGTGGTACCGGGTTCTTCGATGCCCGAGCAGTCACACGACTTTGATGGAGATGGTGTTGAAAATCTACGCGAGATGAATGTCGGGGGTAATCCGCTGTTGGCGGACACCGACGGAGATTGCATCGATGATTTGCAGGAGTTGGTGTTCGCCGCCCTGAAGGGCATTCCAGAATCTGATGCAATCCTATACGCCGATGCTGACAACGATGGAGTGGCTGACGGTGAGCAGACTGAATGTGGGGCCACACTCGCTGGAGGCACCGATGACCCACCCGACGACACTGGCGGCGGAGATGACCAGACTCCCGACCTACCGGCTAGGGATAATCCACTCGACTCCCCCAGCGCCAAGGTGCTGCTCGCTGTGGTCGGCCTCGCCGCCTTCGCTCTCATCTTCGCACTAGTGGCAATCATGCTGACAGGCCGCGAAAATGCGGCGGGCGTGGTCATCGATGAAACTCTTGACCTCGCTGAAATGATGGCGCAGGAGGAGGCATTCGCCAGCACTGCGGACGAGGCCCTCCCCGCTGGGGAATTCACCTCGCCGGCGGCAGCTGACCAGTCAGCCCCTGTTCTCGATGGCAGCCAAACCACTTCGAGCGAACCGGTCATCAAGGACATGCGTGATGACAAGGTGGCGCGTGACGACGGAGTTCACGGCGCCGCCCAACTCGATGGATTCGCCTTTGAAGGTTGGACTCTGAAGCAGGTCCAAGAATCCTTGGCGTCGGGTTGGACGATGGAACAACTGCAGGAACTCCACAAGAAGGGCAAACAGCCCTGAGGAGGAGTTTTCAGCCGCCAGTGTGGGCAAGTGACCGATTGGCGAGCTGATTTGGAGGGGCTATATTGGATATCCAACCGTTCGTTGACGGAGTAGTCGATGG
>CAUZJP010000088.1:0-5653 GCA_963580235.1 Candidatus Thalassarchaeaceae archaeon | reverse complement strand
GCCCTCACCTGCAACGGTGGTCGGGTTACCGCCTGTGAAATGGGGACTACCTCCATCCAGTGAAGGTCGCGGTTGATGCGCTTGTTCATTATGAGTTTCAGCAAGTCCACAGCGTGAACTCGGCCGACTAGGCTCCCCCTGTCGTCGGTGACCATGACATGATCCCAGTCCTTCGCGGCAAGCAGTCTCACGACATAGTCGATGGAGTCCATCTCGTCGACCTCGTGAGCCGCCAACATGACCCTTGCGCAGGTTAGTTCGCGAATCTCACTGGCGATCTTCTTTGTAGACCTAGTCACCCTATTCGTGCCTCCGTTTTTGCGTGCTCTGATGAAACTCATACTATCTCCTCAAGGCGGGCCGGACAACCGACCCTATATCAAACAAACGGGCGATTGGGTGGCCGTCGAGGAGGGCTCCCGAAGAGTGCGAAACTTGATGGCTGAGAGTACACCGCCGAAAGATGATGACACAACTATCGGCAGCGGCTCTGGAGGAACTCGCAGCGATGGATGATTACGACAGAACGCTCGCCTATGACAGAATAGCAAGGCAGAACAACATGACTGCAGAAGAAGTACAGATTCAACTCCAAGCGTACCAGCAGGGAGGGGCGCAAACCAACGCCCCGGATGCAGACTATGACCCGGCTGTACAAACCCCACCAGCAGATGCAGCACCCGTTGGAGCTGATCCGAACTACCTTCAAGATGCGCACCGCTACCGTGTCCGCTACGACCCGAGCCATGATGGGCAGTCCAGACAATCGCAAATCGACCAGGCGATTATGTGCTCACACTGTGGTGCACCGCTCGGAATACCGGCCGTCCGACCAATCAAAGTGACCTGCCCCAACTGCATGAATGAGTCGCAGTTCAACAACTGATGCGGCCTACGCAAAGATATGATAGGCATACCAACCAACGACGAGTCATGCACACAGCGGCCAAAGTAACACTTGGAATAGGTGGGGCTCTGCTCCTCATTGGAGTTTTGGTTACGATTATCGGTGGCACAATGATGGAGTTGCCAGATGAGGAAGCGTTTGACGAAAAGGGGGCATCGGTTTGGAACGGTACATCTACTACTTCAGTTAGTTTGGATTTGGATTCCAAAAAAACCTACTCTGTCTATGTGGCGGGAGGAAGGGAAATTACCTCTATCTCCGTTAACGGCTCGGAGGGAATAGAACAGTATTCCGATTACGAATGTGAGGACTCGAACCCAGATGATGACTGGGATGAGTGTGGGGAAATGGGTGGCTCAGCATGGGTTTGGGTTGGCAACATCGACTATCCTGACTGCCCGTGTACGATGGACTTCAACGCTACAGGTGAGGTCATTGTCGTCGATGATGATTTGTATATTGAAATGACGCTAGATGCGCTTGGTGGCATCTTCGGTAGTCTTGGCGCAATGAGTTCGGGTTGCTGTGTAGGATGCCTAGGAGTTATCGCATTGATTATTGGACTAATTATGGCAATATCGATGAAGAATGTGCCTGCAACTGGGATGGTCGTGATGCAACCTGGACAAACGGTTGGTGGACAAGTCCACCCCTCATTCGCCCAACCGCAGGCTGTGCAGCAACCAGTGGTTGAACAGACGAGCGGAACGATTCTGCCACCCATCGGAGGTCAGCTGCCACCGAATCAAGGGTTCTAGATGCCCCAGTATTTCCCAGTGGGCTTGTCCTTCTCACTGATTGAACGGACCGCTTGACGGACAGCCCACAACAGAACCAAGGCGCCCAAGGCTCGATCCCAATCCTCCCACAGAATCGCTGGCTCGAGGGAGTAAGTGCTGTCGAGCACCTTCAGAGCCATGCCGAGCGCTGCACCACTGAATGTCCAGATGAATATGCCGAGTGCGATGACCTCGAGGGTTCGCCCAGAGAAGGTACCGCGATTCATCTTCAGCACAAGCAGTGAAAGTGCAAGTGTGAGGAAGGCCAGAACAATCCAGGTGAGTGAACCCTGTAACACTAGCAGGATGATTTCAAGCCCGCCGGTTGACGGTTTTTCACTCATCTGAAAACTGTAGACTCGAACCCCCTCGGCGACGGAAACCACTGCACTGAAGACAGTTCCAGCCCATAAAATCGAAGAGACGAACGCGGCGTCGGCGTTCTCTCGCATATCTCTCATGATGCTGTTTAGATGCTGCTCAGCACCCAACCCCTTCGCCATCAGATAGATTCCGATGAGAAGCGGCATCAATCCAATGATTACGCCCCCGTTGGGCAGAATCATCCCAAGGCCAATCAAAATTAGGAAGGCTGAGAGCGGTACGAGAAGTCGGGCTCGCCACTTCGGGTCTTCAATCGCCTTGACGATGTAATAGTAGGTGCCCTCGATTCCCTTGCTCTGCCTGACGATGATTTTCTGGACATGGTCGATGTGGAGCCGTGACTGGATGATGGGAAGGATGCTCTCATCTTCCGCGCCGTCGGTGACGAGCATACCTCTGTCGGGCTGAAACTTCTCGATGACCTCCTCCAACTGCTGTGACACGGCTCGGTCGGACCTCACTCCAACACGCTCATCACCGGTCAGTACAGCGATTTCGACAGCGTCATTCGACTCAGCACTCTCCTTCAACTGGTCGTGCAGATGAAGGGCGCCGAGCATCGCGTTGGTGTCACTCTCCTCCGGATCGGCAATGCCCAGTCGGAGGGCCGCAGTGAGCACCTCCTTTCGACCGACGACCGGGCCGCGAATTCCCGCCTTCTTACCGAGGTCGTCGTCCCTGTCAATGCACAGCACAAGTGAACGGGTCACGCTGAAATCCACTCCCGAGCCTTTGGCTCGCCCGGAGGAGGGTGATGGGTCTGCTATCAAGCATTGTCCTGCGCAGCAGGTTCCGTAGCGGGCTCCACCGGTTGTTGAGGCGGGGGTTCATCGCGCATTCGCCTACGCTGCTGAGCGCGGACATATTTCAGCGGATGAGTAAGCCAGTCGCGACGACATAGTTGGTCGTCGACAAGTCCCGATGCCACCGGGCAGCGGGCGTGCAGTCGAAGGGTATCGCACTTTTCGGGTGTGTATTCCGTTTCGTAGAGCTGGTTCACCTGATACTCGGTCGTCTCCGCCTTGTAATCGGGTGCGTTAACGAAGAACGAACAGCACTGCTCGCGGTTCAGGCCGAGCGCACGCGACATGTTGCCGAGAAATCGGCGGCCGGCGTGGTTGACATTTTCTCCTGAATCCAAATCATTTATCGCAGCAATCATGCAAGGTGGCCAATCACCTTCGTTCGCTGCAGTGACCTGCACATCGTGACTCCGTTGGCTCTGCAACTCTGAGACGATTCTTCCGACGGGTTCTGCCAACTTCGCCGCGGTCTCCTCGTCAAGCCGCTCCATGTTTGCCTTGCAACGGGCGACCAGAACCTCCCGGATGCGCTCCTTCAACAACCTCGCCAACCTCTCTCGTGAATTCTCCCCGCTGGCTGGGTCCATGGTCACCCAACCATCCCGAAGTGGACGGTTTGAGAGGCGCCAATATGCGCCCGTAATGCGTGGTGAGAGTTCGATGAAGTCGACCATTGGGATTTCGAACAATTCGGCGGGGGCGCGGGTAGTGTGAATCGAGGTGGCGTTGTTTTCTGTCTGTTGCTGACGCAGGGCTGAGAGGTAGGTGCGGGCGACCAAATCGAAGGTTTCGCCGTCAACGCTGCTACCGAGCAGAGAGTCGGCGCGGCTCGCTTCGCCCTCAATCCAGCGCTTCATCAGCCGCTCATCGAATGATGCACAGACGACGAACATCGCATAGTAGAAGCCGAGACCCTCTATCATCTGGCCGTACTCCGTATGGATATCTTGACGGGTTGCCACATTGACCCCTTCGTCATGTTTGATCGACTCCAACATCCGCATGTTGCCCCGCGCCCGAACCTCCTCCATCCAATCCCCATTGACTAGAGTCTCGAAATCGACCTGGTTGTCGTGAAGCAGCGACTGCATCCATGGTTCGCCTTGCGGCAAGAAGGGAAACCGGGCGAGAAGCACCGGTGATTCGATTTCTGGTGGGTGCGTCGGCATCGGCATTGGGGAACGGGTTCTACGCCCGGGTTCTTGAAGTCTCAGTCCCACGCCCACCCTGTGGGAGCGAGATGGTAACCGTCGTCAATCCGACTCTTGAGCCACTCGACTCCGGTCTCGTGACAATCCAAGATGAGGTGCGCGAAGCCTTCGGGTGGTCGCTTGAAGCGGACTTGGAGAGTGCGCAGGGGCTTGTGTCGGCTGCCGATTCGGCGGCGAAGCGAGGTGGCTCAGGGGAACGAGTCTCCTTGGCGGCGGCATTGGATGATGGCGTAGGGCGACTGAGAGGGCTCTTCTCAGGTGAGCGCCCGGTGGCTGTTCTCGGCGCCGCGGTCGCTGTCGAAGACCTGTTGGCACTGCCGGAAGACTGCCTTCTGGTCGCTGCGGACGGAAGTGTGGGGGTAATTTCAGAACTTCCAGAGGAGCTTTGTGAAAGGGCGTGGGAGAGATTGCTTCTCGTGGTCTCTGATGGAGATGGCGGCGAAGCACTCAAGGGGGCGATTGAGCGGAGAATCCCATTCGCACTCCACGCCCACGGAGACAACACCGGTGAGTGGACTCTTCTGCTCGCCGAACTTGCAGGGAATTGTGAATTGATGCTGCTTACCCATCAATGTCCAACCACCATCGAGGGGATGCACAATCCCGGCGGATTCACAGATGGAGACCGGGCTGCTTGTCTGCTCGCCGCCCTCGGCGTCAACCACTCTCGACTCTCGCTAGTCGGCTTCCGGAGTGACCGAATCGGCCGCTGGACAGGTGCCACTGACCCAATAATCAAGATGCAGAAACTGCAATGGATGGATGAGGTGCTCAGAAGACTCAGCACGGTGGGAAGACGATGAGTAGAAAGCGGCGCCGGAAGGTGGATCCGAACGCTCCGATACGGCCTTGGGCGGCGCTCATCACCTGGCTTCTTCTCAACATTATTTGGATGGGCCTCTCACCCGTCGGAACCCCTCAACCCGTGCTATCCGAAGATGGCGGACACCGCGAATACTACTGGATGACCGTCCCCGATGTGATGGGCAACACACTCCGATTGGAGGTCACCTGCGAAGTCGAGCCCGTAAGCCCCCAATTTGAGGGGGTGACAGTCTCCTGGACACTTTGGAACATCGAGGACAAAGCGGCCAACGAAGCCTACGGGGGAGGAGACGGTGCGTACGCGCCAGAAGCGAGTCACTTGGGTAGGATAGACAAGGATTGCTCACGGTTGAACGAATCAGTGCGGCCGGGTGAATACGAACTGCGAATCGAATTTTTCTACGCTAATGGAACCAAGGTGCTCTACGATGACATTGACGACACCGTCAAGGTGGAGTTCAACATGATGTACTGGATCTACGAACCTCTCGAGCAGACCGGCTACATGGTCGCCAATGTTCTGGGCTTCCTAATTCTGATTACCGACCAAGTTGCCCGCAGATGGATGAAGAGAAGGCGGTTGGCGGTGCTCTCTCGCATACCACTCCACAAGCAGCGTCACCGCGAGGAGTGGGATGCTCTGAATGATGGGATGGAAGGCAAGGGCGAGGCTGTCGTTGAATCATTCCAAATCGAAATGGGCGCCGATTCCGAGAAGGAGCGTGAACGGATTCGGAAGCAGTT
>CAUZJP010000087.1:0-5687 GCA_963580235.1 Candidatus Thalassarchaeaceae archaeon | reverse complement strand
CGTCGTCGACAGCGCAAGCAAGGTGTAGAACCAACCGCGAGTCTGGTCAACTCCCTCACAGATGTAGTCGATGGGGAAGTTAGCGTCCAGTTTCTCCGTACCTGCGAACGGATGGTGCCACTGGGCGAAGAAGGCACAGCCGGAGTCAAACCAGCAATCCATCACATAGGGTTCCCGAACCATCTCGCCGCTGCACCCATCTACCTGACAATGGAGCAGCACCTCATCGACGGCCGGTCGATGGGGATCCTCTGTCACCTTTGAGGCATCCACGGCAAGTTCCCGTAACTCGTCACGGCTTCCCGCGCAGTGCATGTGCCCGCACTCTTGGCAGACCCAGACCGGAAGGGGGGTTCCCCAGTACCTCTCTCGTGAGATGGCCCAGTCCTTCACATTCCGCAACCACTCCCCAAACCGACCGGTTCCAACGTTTGCGGGCGCCCACTCAATCTGGTCATTGAATTCCAACAGCTTCTCCTTGACCGCGGTCATTCGGACGAACCACGAGTCCATCGCGTAGTAGAGCAGCGGATGTCCAGTTCGCCAGCAGTGAGGGTAGTCGTGAATGTACATCTTCTCACGGTAGAGTTGGCCATCATAGTGCAGCAGATCGATGATGTCCTCATCACAGTCCTTGACGTATCGGCCGTCAAGCGAGTTGTGGGTTCCAGCGATGAATCGCCCATCCATGTCGACCGTGTGCTGTGCAGGGAATCCGACCTCCATCCCGAGGACATAGTCGTCCTCACCGTACATGACGGCGGTGTGAACAACGCCAGTTCCATCAGTCGTGGTCACGAAGTCAGCGCCGACCACTGTCCACCCTGTCTCGGAACCGTTCCTGTCGACCGCATCGGGGAACAGCGGCTCGTACGCCTTGCCAATCAAGTCAGAACCGGGAAAAGTTTCGAGAATCTCAATCTGATGTCGAAGAACCTCAGCGAGCAGGTCCTCGGCGAGAATCAACTCCTCACCGACCTCGGCACCACCGCGGCCATCCCAACCCTCAGGCTCCTCAAGAATCCGAACCTTCGCGTATGTGACATCAGGTCCCACGGCCAGCCCGACATTTCCGGGAAGGGTCCAGGGAGTGGTGGTCCAGGCGAGAATCTTGGCATCATCATCAACCAGTTGGAACTTGAGATAGACAGACGGCTCCTCGACCTCCTTGTAGCCCTGAGCGACCTCGTGCGAAGAATAGGAAGTCCCGGTCTGGGGGCAGTAGGGCAGAACCTTGTGTCCCTTGTAGAGCAGATCCTTCTCAAACATCTGCTTGAGAGCCCACCATCCGGACTCGATGTATTCGTTGTGCAGCGTCACATACGGGTCCTCCAAGTCCACCCAGAACGCCATTCTCTCGGTCATCCTGCGCCAGTGGTCCTCGTAGGTCCAGACTGACTTGCGACACTCCTCGTTGAACTTCTCCATCCCAAACTCCTCAATCGCCTCCTTACTCATCAAATCGAGTCGCTTTCCGACCTCGATCTCGACAGGCAGGCCATGCGTGTCCCAGCCTCCCTTTCTCTCGACGAAGTGCCCTTCCATCGCCTTCCAGCGGCAAACTAGGTCCTTGAAGGTCCGAGCGACCACATGGTGGATGCCCGGTTTGCCGTTGGCTGTTGGCGGCCCTTCGAGGAAGATGAACGGAGCGCCGTCGTGGCGCATCTCAATCGATTGCTGGAAGGTTCTCTGCTGCCTCCAAGTCTCGATGAGCGCTTCCTCCATGGCAACCGGAGCGAGGTCACCTACGGTGTTTGGTACGGGCATCGGCATTGGCGACCTGCGAATCTCTCTTGAACGTAGCGAGGGAGTTTGTGTGCATCCCTAGGGATGCAAAGCCACATGAACCAGCGGGCGAACCGCGCCATGTGTCCGAATTAGTCGAACTCCCGGTTCTCGGCATGACCTGCATGGGTTGTGCTGGAACGGTTCAAGCAGCATTGGAGAAGGTTGCAGGCGTAGAATCGGCTGAGGTCACAATCGAGCCCGGTCTGGCAAAGGTCTCCGGCGAGGGAGCGATTGACCGAGCGGAACTGGTCAGCGCGGTACTAGCAGCGGGCTTTGGAGTTGAAGGAGAGGCAGTGGCGGCGGCAACGGAAACCCCAACCATGGAAGTGGGTGAGTACAACTGGTCGGACAAGGGGACCTGGAAGCAGGCGGCGAACAACACGAAGTGGTGTCTCATCGGCTGTGCAATCGGCGAGTTCGGTACTCTCGCATACTACTCCTACTCGGGAATCACCGCAGGCCTCACCCTCTACTCAAGTATCTGGTACTTCTACGCAATCCTGCCACTCATCAACGGACTGGCCACCAGCGTGATGCTTGAGACATTCATTCTGATGCGCACCCAGATGGACCTCGGCGCGGCCTTCAAGACGGCGATGGGAATGTCATTCATCTCGATGCTGATGATGGAGATTTCGATGGAAGTCACCGATCTGTTATTCACCGGCGGTGAACTTGGAATGAACTACTACGCGATTCCGTTGATGCTGTTCGTCGGCTTCATCACGCCGTGGCCCTACAACTACTGGCGCCTCAAGAAGTTCGGAATGGCTTGTCATTGACCGCACTGTTACCCCATATGCCGGCTCTACGGCTAGGGTGGGGTTTTTTGGACTAGCCCGCGAAGCGGAGCGGTATATGGCCGGCTTGGACATAACCGATGCCGAGTTCCTCGCTCAGTCTCGAAGACGAGGGAGAAAGTACTCCTCGCTTCTGATTCTGCTCTCTGCAGCCTCCTATTTTGGCGCACGAATGCTGATGGATTCCACCCATGACAACGCGGTGATGCTCGCCTGGGCCTCGGTCGGATTCGCGGTCTCGGCCACTTTGATGCTCGTCGTGGTCATGCCAATGCACACCCTATTCCGAAAACGCAGACGCGTCTCCTCTTGAGAGTGAATTGGCCAGCACCCTGCCAAACAGAATGAGGGATAGTTTGAATGGCCCTCAGGCGCGGGGGGCTGACGACATGGGACTCGTAGTGGCACTGCTGCAACTCGACCCGACGGTCGGGGACTTGGCAGGTAATGTTGCCGACATCGAGAAAGCCGCTAAGTTAGCGGCTGAGAACGGCGCTGACCTCGCGGTGACCAGTGAACTGATGGTCTCTGGCTATCCACCTCGCGACCTGTTGCTCGAAGCGGGTTTCATCGAGCGCTGCTACGAGGCGGCCTCAGCCATCGAATCCCCGATTCCACTCATCGTCGGAACCCCCTTGCCACCGACAGGCGACCGCCATCTGCCGGCGAACGGGACAATGCGGCTGGTACCGGGGCGAAAGGCGAAGGTCGCGACGCGCAAGCAACTGCTTCCGACCTACGACGTCTTCGACGAGATGCGCTACTTCGAAGCGGACAAGGCGCCTGGAATTCTCCGCCTCTCTGACAGTCTGAGTATCGGTGTGACGATCTGCGAGGATGCATGGCAACACGCCGGTGAGGTCCCCTCTGACTACGACGCCGACCCGATTGAGCAGTTGGCCGCTTGGCAGCACCAAGGTGAGCCACTCGCACTCACCGTCAACCTCTCTTCGTCACCCTACCACCTGCACAAGGAGGGCACCCGCGGAGATGTTGTGAGAGCAGCCGCATCCACCCTTGGCCACCCCTTCCTGCTGTGCAACCAAGTTGGCGGAAATGACGACCTGCTGTTCGACGGACGCTCGCTCGCCGGCTGGCCCGACGGAACAATCGTGCAAGCACCCGCATGGTGTCTCGGAATCCTTCTGGTCGACATAGAAAACCCCCAAGTTGCCCGGTGGCTTCCCTGGCCGGATGGAAACTGCTGCGAACAGTGCAGTTGTGTCGTCGAGCATGTCCCCCCAGACAAGAACTCTGACAGCAGCCGCTCCGGAGTTGACCTGCTAGCTGCAATCACCACCGGTTTGGGCGACTACTGCAAGAAGTCGAGAATTGACAAACTCATCGTCGGGATGAGCGGCGGGCTGGATTCTGCGGTCTGCGCCGCCATCGCCTGCCGCGCCGTAGGCGCCGACAATGTGCTCGGCCTCTCGATGCCATCCCGCTACTCGAGCGAACACTACATCATCGACGCAAAGGCGAGCGCAGAAGCGCTCGGCATGGAATTGCAAGTGCATCCGATAGAGGCGATGCACGCAGCCACAGAGGCTGAATTGGGGGACGAACTGGAATCCGGCGACGCCGTGGCCCGCGAGAATGTGCAGGCCCGATTGAGGGGCATGATGGTCATGGCATTGGCGAACTCGCGCCGCGCGATGGCGGTTACGACCGGAAACAAGTCGGAGTTGGCAATGGGATATTGCACCCTCTACGGTGACATGGTCGGCGGCTACGCACCGCTCGGCGACCTCTACAAGACCGAAGTCTACGAAGTTGCAAAGGCGATTAACTCAGAGGCTGAAAGGTTCGGAGAAACCCCTCCAATCACCCAGTCCACATTGACCAAACCACCCTCCGGTGAACTCGCCCCGAACCAGGTCGACCAAGACACGCTCCCTCCTTACGCTACCCTCGACGCCATCCTCGAAGCCCACATTGAGGCCGGCGCCTCGATTGAGCAGATCATTGCTGAGGGACACGATGAGGAGACGGTTCGTTGGGTGATTGACCGACTGCACGCCAACGAACACAAGAGGTGGCAAATGGCACCGGCGCCTCGTGTTTCAAATCGCGCCTTCGGCCAGGGCTGGCGGCAACCACTCGCGGCCCGCAAGTGACTCGCAGTCAGTTCACTGCGCGGGCAATCGGATGCAATATGGGCAACTCTCAGCGATTCGGTAGTGCACCGATGCCTGATCCTCTTCAGTTAGCGGCTCGCGGCACTCGAAGCAGACAACTGTTCCCGTCTCGTTGAGCTCTGAGTCAACCCCGACTCGACGGTCGAAGACGAAGCACTCGCCATCCCAGTGGTCGCCGCCACACTCCTCGAAATAGCCGAGGATTCCGCCCTTCAGTTGACGGACATCGGTGAAACCGGCATTGAGCATCACCGCCGACGCCTTTTCGCAGCGAATCCCGCCAGTGCAGTACATCACAACAGGCTTCTCCTTCATCGATTCAGGCAAGGATTCTATCGCCTTCGGGAAATCTCGGAAACTTCCGAGGTCAAGGTCGATTGCCCCCTCGAACTTGCCCATTCGTAACTCGTAGTCGTTCCGAGTATCCAAAATGGCCACCTCCCTTCCCTCGTCGAGCCATTCCTTGAACTCCCGGGGGGAGATGTTCGGGCCGGTGAACTCCGCCGGCTTCACCTCATCGAGTCCAATCGAGATGATTTCCCTCTTCAGCCGAACCAACATCCGATTGAACGGCTGCTCGTCTGAACGGCTGACCTTGAGCGGAATGTCTCTGAATCGCTCATCCTCATCCAACCGAACGAGGAACTGGTCGGTTGCCTCCTCGCTCCCGGCGAGAAAGAAGTTGATTCCCTCACCACTGAGCAGAATCGTCCCCTTGAGGCCGAGTTCTACGCAGAAGTCGCGTAGCGGATAGCGCATCTCGACCCTGTCGGGAATCGCCACGAAGCGATATCCTGAGATGTTGACGAACGGCTCACTCATCGAAGGGGCGGAACCGCCGTTCCCACTTCAGCCTAATGGGCGACAAGACCTAGTGAATCTAGACCGAGCAGAAGTGCGACCATCGCCAGTGCCCCGATTACCACCTGCACAAGTGCAAGTTTCCCGGTCGCAGCACGGT
>CAUZJP010000086.1:0-5695 GCA_963580235.1 Candidatus Thalassarchaeaceae archaeon | reverse complement strand
TTCAATCCAATTTGAGAAGCCGCTTAGCCAACTCCTCACACTCATCCCGCACCGACCTCGGCACGAACACCATCGACCGACTGAACTCGCCCGAAATCGACTCAATCATCTTCGAGGCCTCCATGATGTCCCGCCCATCATCCAAGTGAATCCCAGCCTCATACGGTAGGTATCCCTCCTTCTGGAGCGGAGTGTGAATCACATCTTCCTTCCCGTCGAAACCGGCCGCAGAAACGACCTCACGCAACGGCCCCATCAACAACTCCGCCTGCTCCTTGGTCAGTTCCAGACGAATTCGCTTGTGAAAGTCATCTCTACTCGACAACCGCCGCGCACAATTCGACAGCACTGGGTCGTCATGGCCCGCCCATTGGAAGACGTCGGCGATGACGAAGGAGTCGGTCAGCCCGGCATATCTTAGCGGAGTCAACTCACGGTTGGAGAGCATGTCTCGCATCTTGAGTGAGAGCGGAAGATCACCGTTTTCATGCAGTTCGCGCGCCCGTTTGAGAGCCCGGACATAGTAGGCCTGAGTCAGCATGTTCAACTTGTGGAAATAGACCAACTGATACATGTGCCAACGGGTCACGAGGTAGGCTTCGACCGCCCCGACGCTGTCCAATCCGACGACTAGGTGGCCATCCTCCGAAACGCCCAACGAGCGCAACAACCTTTCATGGTCAAAGCCTCCCACATCAGCGCCCGTGCACGACTGGTCACGCAGCAGATAGTCGAGCCTGTCTACATCGAGTTGGCTTGAGACTATTTCATGCAGGAACGGCTTCTCCACCGTACCATCCATGATTGCAATCAAGCGCGGCAGACTTTCGCCTAGGAGGAGGCTCAAAACCTGCGAAAGGTCGCATTCAGGGTCCGTCATGATTCTTAGCCCCCACTCTTCGTGGTGAGCGAAGGTTGCGAAGACCTCTGGAGTCTCAAACATGTGTGAGAAGGGGGGATGTCCGACATCGTGCAGGAGGGCCGCTATCGGAACCAGTCTTGCGTCTTCGTCAGAAATCAGATGAGGGTGTTTTTGACGCAGGTTGTCAATCAGTTTCCTAGCCAGGTGGAATGCTCCGACCGAGTGGGAAAATCGGCTGTGGGTCGCGGAGGGGAAGACATAGTGGCAGGTCGCCAACTGCTGGATGTAACGCAACCGCTGGAAGGTCTGCGTATCGATGATTAATCGTGCATCGTCTGGCAGCTCGATGTCTCCGTGAAGTGCATCTCGAATGAATCGCTTGTCATGCATCTTCAATCCACCAGCGTTGGATGCGGGGTGTCACTTTCTTTCAACCCTGCCCCGAGTCATCGGAGCGCCGCTTGAGCCAATACCAAGCGCTCAGGTTGATGATTATTACAGAGATGAACCACGCTGCGAAACTCAACATCACAAGCTCAAACATGCCATCGGCCCGTGGGTAGAAGATAGCGACGAGGAGAGCGTAGAGAGATACTGATTGGGAGCCGAGCATCATCGGGCCAATCGCTCCTGCTGGAACCGCTTCGCCCTGAGCCAGCCACAGTGCAACCATGCTGGTCGTGAAAATCGCCGGGAAGATACTCATCACGCCGCTCGACAGTGGGTTGCCCATACCCGCCAGCCAGACTGCCACCCCAATGGAGGCAGCCGCGGCGAGTCCCCTAACTGCCAGAGTGAATGCGCCAACGCGCTTGTGGCCGCGTGGTGTGGGGACCCGCTTCAAGCAGGCCCATGTCGCCAACAGGCAGCCGATGAGCAGGGCCGACCAGCCGATTCCAATGGATGAACCACCTCCACTAACCGCTTCCCGCACGAGGAAGATGGAGCCTCCTGCGGCCCCGAACCAGAGAGCTAGAGTCAACACTGTGATGGCTGTCAGTCGCAAACTGAACCGCCATTCGGGAATCTTAGGGGGGATGATTCGCCAAAGGTAGAGAAAACCGGCGTTCAGAATCAATCCGATCGGAACGATTCCCATCGCTGATTGAAATTCAGCAACACTTGCTGATGCGTACCATATCCCAAACGCCGCGGGGACGATAGTGGATGGCACGGTGGCGAGGACACCGCCGTGTAGGCCACCCCATCTCTCGATGGCAATCGTCACTAGAACGGCAGCGACGCCGGCGACCATCGCCGATATGAGAATCCCGCCGACGGCCATTTCAACCGGTTCCTATTGAGACATTGTCATCCATTTTGAGGCTCAGACAACTGCGCCTCAGCATCGTCCTCGAAGCCATCCTCGTAGAGCAGTTCGGCCGGCAGGCTGAGGCCGAGCCGGGTGCGCACTTCCGAGAAGTGCCCCTTCAACATCAGAACTGACAACACGAGACCGAGCAGGAGGATGATGAGCAGGGAGGTGAGCAGAACTAGCAAACCAGAGAATCCACCGGTTTCCTCAGTAGCAGAGATTGCGGTCTCGCCCATCACATGGAGGTGAACGACCGAGTTGGTCGAGGCGTTGTCACCGACGATTGCACGCATCATAATCGTCTGGTTTCCAGTGATCTCGTTTCCGGGAAGATAGCGGAGTCTGTCAAGCAACATCTCGTGAGTGACTTTGACATTCGTCTCACCAGCCTCGAACTCCGTGTGGTCTGACCAGTAGTCACGCATGTCCCAAGTGCGCCACTGAACCTTCTGAACATCTCCAATGATGGCAAAATCGACCGAACCACCCGGTCCAACATGTACCCTGTCGTCACCGCTTGTTGGACTGATGGAAGAAACATTCACCGCCAATGTCAACCCGTAAATTTGGTTTGCAGCCTCATCGACCGAAGGTTCGGCATTCACATGGCCGTGGCCGTAGACATTGTTCTGCCTGTTCTTGGGAATTAAATCCTCGATGCAGGGCTCGTTAGCGGCCATGTACACGCATAGGCGATAGGTTGCAGTCTCCTGCATGATGTTACGAACATCGAAGGGAGAAAGATCGGGATTTGCCTGATACATCAGTGCCGCTAGACCAGCCGCTCCGGGAGTCGCCATGCTGGTCCCAGACTTTGATGTGTAGCCGGTGCCTGTGTTGTAGTCGGGAGCCATGACATTGCTTCCTACGAAGGCGATGTTCGGCTTGATGCGACCCTCTTCGGTTGGTCCCTGACTTGAGTAGATGGCAATTGCCGTGTTCTTGTCAAGCGCACCGACAGTGATGACATCCTCCGCGCTTCCGGGAGTTCCAATCTGGGCGCTGAATGCTGAGTTTCCAGCGGCGATGAAGAGAGCGATTCCGTTGCGAACCATCTCGTTAGCCATTCGATTGGTCGACTCCTGCTCTGAGGCAGTCCACTCCGATGCGCCCGGGCCACCCAGACTCATGCTCGCAGCGCGGATGTTGAACTTGTGCCGGTTGTCAATCGTCCACTGCATCCCCTGCATCACTTGGGCGAAGGAGCCTGAGCCGGCCGCAGAGAGTACCTTCACGCCTACTAGTTGTGCCTGAGGGGCGACTCCGACATACTCGAAGTCAGGCGCCCCGGTTCCTGCCGTGATGCCGGCACAATGGCTGCCGTGACCTTGGTCATCGTACGGCTCGACATCGGTTCCGTTGGTGTCGTCGGGGCGATTGATGACATCGTAGAAGCCGATGACCTTCGGGTCGTTGGTCTCATTGTTGTCATCCAAGTCGTCGAGCCCGGAGTGGTTTCCATCGATTCCGGTGTCGATGATGGCCACGACCGAGCCAGCCCCTGTGTAGCCAGTATCATCCCACACATTGGTGATCCCGTGAATTTCATTGACGTCGTTCATCTGAATTGTGAGGATTCCGTCTATTTCAACCAGAACGACGCCCGGTAGGTTTGCGAGGTTACCGATTTTCACAACCTCGACTGAGCCGGCAATCGAGTCGATGACATGGTATCGGAACTGAACCCGGAAGTCGACCGAACGCTCGAGCAGCCTCTCATCGGCCTCGGTCGGCAGATGATCAAAGTCGACGATGACACCGATGCGCCCCTCGTCGTCAACCCAATCGTACTGAGTGCTTCTGATGGCGATTGGGATGGCGTCGTGAATCTTGTCGCCATCCTTGTCCATGTTGGTGGTCTCCCACCACGGTAGTTGGTCCACCTCGGGAGCGGGGTTGACCTCAGGAGTGACCGCAGCACCCAGCACAGGCATCATGAACATGGCCAACACGGCGATACTCAACCAAAGCATCCGGACGCGACGAATCACCTCTCCATTCACTGAAACCATGCTGCTCACCCTATGGGTGCCCCCTAGTCGCTTTGAATCTGACCCCATTCGCCGTCACGCTGAAATCGGCATCCCCGTTCACTCACCCATGCGTGAAGGCCACCTCTTCCGAAGTGACCCGAGTTCGCGGCCACCTGCACCAAGATGGCAAGTCGTCACCGCAACCATCGCCACGCTGCTCCTGCTTCTACCAACTCCCGCCCTCGCCGCCACCTCGATTGGCGAGCCGACCTACCACGAAGATGACTGGTTTGAGTACGAAGGTTACACTGAGGCATTGGTCTTCGACCTAGCAGCCGAGTGGAGTTCCGACGAAGATTTCGAGGGCGTCGCCGTCACCTCGCAGGAAGCGATGCGAGTCACTCAACTCGGCAGTGAGAACTGCCAAATCCTTGACTGGGACGGCGGCTGCACAAAGGCGCAACTCACCTATCTGGTCAACATCACGCTGAGCTGGGCTACGAACACCACCCAATACGAGAATGACACGCTCAACATGTCAATCTCCTACGATGCAACCCACTGGAAAGCGCGCAGCAACGCCGGCTGGGAGCGATTGGACGCCACCACACTGACCGAAACCCGGTTCTCTGGCGGCGGCGAAGACAATTTTCTCGAGGAGGAATTGCGCGTCGTCACGCTCACCGAACGAGTCGGCGATTGGCCTGACCTGATCAATCTCACCTCATCATGGGACCTTGAAGAGACTCTGACCATTACCGCGACCACGAGAACGAGGGAAAACCGGGGTCTCTGGAGTGAGAGTGTGAGCAACCTCAGCAGTACCGGACAGGTGGCATATCGGGCGACTGAAGAGAGACTGGTTCACTACGGCATGGCAAACGAAAAAGACCACGACACCCTTGTCATCGAGAGAAGTTCCCTAGCAGACAACATCACCCACAGGGACCACTTCCGCTCGGAGGGTTTCCTCGCACGCACGGAAACTTGGCAGAACGAAACTCTCCTTCTGTCTGCAACCCTTGTCGACTACCGCTACTACGAAACTGAGGAGCACTCCTACACCTCTACCTCAAACTGGTTGCTTCCCGCCCTCCTCGTAGGACTCCTTGCTCTGGGTTTGATCGGCGCTGGAGCCGCCTACTTCACTCTCAGCAAGATACCGATGCCCAAACCAAAGGATCGAGAAGAGACTTGACGGCGATTGCTCTGCCGGTTAGTCTTCAGTAGCGTACCGCCAATTCAAATGAAGATGCAAAAGCAGTCATGATGAGTGTCGCTTTGCCCGCTTTTTCCGCCGCGTCTATTCGAAGGACTCCTCCGATTGAACTCCCCTCAAGGGTCAGCGTGGTGACTCCCACCACTTGGTCGGCGAGTAATATTGCGACAACGCCGTCGGTGGCCCAATCTTCAGCGGTGGGGGTGTCATCCATTGAATTGCCGACATTGAGCAGAATGGTGTCAGAGCCGTTCGCACCGGTGGTGAAGACCATCGTCGTCGTTCTGTGGTAGAGGTAGCCAGAGGCGCCGGTGATTGGGTTGCCC
>CAUZJP010000085.1:0-5770 GCA_963580235.1 Candidatus Thalassarchaeaceae archaeon | reverse complement strand
TCTCTCTCTCCAGACTCACAAGTGGATGGGGGTCGACTGATGGTCCGCAGAGTGGCGATGATGGCGTTGTCGGGTGGAATGGATTCCACCTCGCTGATGATGAGGCTTCTTGCCGATGGCTACGAAGTGCATGCCATCTCCTTCGACTACGGCCAGAAGCACAAGGTGGAGTTACAACGGGCTCAGGCGAACTTGGCCTACTTGGAACAGAACGGACACCATGTACGCCACAACATGATTGACCTCACATCAGCAATGTCCACTCTCCACTCGGCGCTGACTGACGATTCCATAGCGGTTCCTGAAGGGCACTACGAGGAGGAACAGATGAAGCAAACAGTGGTACCAAACCGCAACGCAATTTTTGCCTCCATCCTCTACGCCAGTGCACTCTCTCTTGCCATCAAGGAGAGAGTCAATGTCGAAATCGCTCTCGGTGTTCATTCGGGCGACCACGCCATCTACCCAGATTGTCGGCCACAGTTCTACGCCGCTCTTGGAAAGGCATTTGAGATTGGAAACTGGGATTCGGAGTTCGTCTCCTTCAAGTTGCCTTACATCGATGGCCACAAGGAGACCATCCTGCGCGACGCTGAGATGGCGATCGCCCAACTGAGTCTAGACTTCGACACCGTTTTTCGAAACACAAACACCTCGTACAACCCCGATGAGATGGGGCGCTCTCCGGGAACTTCAGGAGCTGATGTGGAGCGAATCCTCGCTTTCCATGCGATTGGGCGGGCTGATCCTGTCGCATATGTCAGGCCGTGGAAGGAGGTTCTCTCCCACGCGCTCACTGTCGAAGAAAACCATCGCGGGGTGACTCCATGAGCACAAGCATTCGCCGCTGGATAGAAACCGACACAGGTCACAGAGTTCCGAATCACAAGAGCAAGTGCAAGCATATGCACGGCCACCGCTACCGGTGGGAGGCTGAGGTTGAGGGTGACATCGTCACTAAACCGGGTGTTTCTGAAGAGGGGATGATCATCGACTTCTCCGACATATCCACGATCTTGACGGAGCAAATTCACGATGTAGTCGACCACGCCTTCATCGTGTACCAGGAGGACGCCGAGGCACGCTCAGCACTGGATGCCATGGGAGGGGGGCACAGAACAGTTGTGGTCGATTTCATCCCTACAGCAGAGAACTTGGCCAAGTGGGCCTACGAACAAGTATCCCCTCACATCAAGACTGCATACGGAAACAAACTACGACTCGCGGCATTCCATGTACGAGAGACACCTAAGTCCTGGGCCAGCTGGCGCCCCTGACTACTCTTCTTCGGCTGAGGTTTCTTGCAAAGCATCACGCGCTTGAATCATCACTCCAAGGATTCGGTGCGCCTCATCATCTAGCGGCATCCCTCGCATGATGACCCGCTTGAGAGCTTCAGCAATCCCCTGCCTCTTGTGCTCTCGTACGGTAACTGCAGCAGCCAAATCATCACTCAACTCATGGATCATCCGCCTCAGGTCAGGATCGAGCAGCCTGTCTGGATGTGTCGTCATCGGAAGTCCCTCCTGTTCACCTAGTTCGGTTTCGATGAGGTTCTTGTGCATCTCGTAGAGGAGAACCGAGACGGAATGGCTGAGGTTTAGAATTGGGTATCCCTCCCATGTAGGGATGGTCACCAAGATGTCGCACTGCTGTAACTCCTCGGTAAGCAGACCAACGCCCTCACGGCCGAACACCAAGGCGACGCGGCCCTCGGTTTCGTACAACCTGACTGACAATTCCTCTGGCAAGATGAAGTGGCGGAACGCTATCTTGAGCCCCATCTCTCTCTTCCCGGATGATCCGACTACAAGGGATACATCCTCCATACAGGATTCCCAGGTGGGGTAAACATTCGCTTCTCTCAAGACCGACTGGGCGTGTTTTGCCCGAATCAACGCCTCGTCATCGAACTCATATCCGGATTCGGAGATGATTCGTAATTCAGCGAACCCGAAATTCAGCATGGCCCGTGCAACCGCACCTACATTGCCACTTGTCTCAGGGTCGACGAGCACCACGACCACATCGGCTGAGCGCTCGGGGAGCGGTATTGGCAAATTCTTGCCCATGAATTTCACTCCTCTTCAAACTCTGGAGGTTCCCACGCTTCAAGGGCGGGACGGTCTACAGTCTGGTAGAGGAAAACGAGCCATTGGCGTGAGGTGTGGTCCGGCATTGGGATGCTGCGTTTGGGAACTCCGTTTTCACCGAGCCAGTCGAAGAAAGATAACATCACGCGACGGGAGGCGTGGCGCGCGAAAGAGGGCTCGTGTCCCCAATCGAATTCAAGTTGCCCAGTCATCGGGGCATCTCCTTCAGTCGACTCGGCGCTGCTTGTAGGTGGTGATGTAACCTGCAATCCAATTACGCATGCGCTTGTTCACAAGAACTCCGTCATCTCCGACGAGGTCGGTATACTGCTCTACTAACTTCTTGTTGTGAAAAAACGGTGTGTCGTGAAGAAGGCGGGCTTCGGTGAAGCCTGTCTTGGTGTAGGGATCGGTGAATTTCTTACCTTTGCAATCCGACTCCCCGCACTTCTTTCGGCCCTTTTTGTATGCCATTTCATGAGAGCAGGCGGCGCACTGATGGAATTTCATGAGAGCAGTGTAGGGATCGGTAAATTTCTTGCCTGTGCATTTTGACTTCCCACATTTCTTTCGGTCCTTATTGTATGGCATTTCATGAGAGCAGTCTGCGCACTGATGGAATGTCGCACACTTGGCATTCGCATCAGCGAAATTTTCGCACAGTTTGCGTTCCTCATCGAACGGCATCACATGCTCGCCTTCATACCCCGTGCCGCAAACATTGCACTCATGTACAAGAGGGAGGCAATTGCACACGGGATGATCATCGTTGGGACTGAACTGGTCTGGATAATCTTCACAGAGTCTAATGGCTCGAATCTTGATGAATGATGGTCTAATGTTTCCCACTTTATCTACCCCAGTTTTGGCCTCAGTATTTTGCCTCGTCCAGAACTACCTGAATTCTGTCGTCATCTTCGACACGATCGACGATGATGTGGACTCGGCGTGGAGGCTTTTGGATGCCGCGCTCCCAGATTTTCTCATTGACCGGGGTGTCAATCCAGATAGTTTCGTCATCTTGGACCTTCATATGTCGCCCGACGAACTTCTTGATTTCGTTGACTGCGCGCTTGGCCCGTCGGGTACGGGGTACTGCCCATGCAGCCCTAAGGGGGATGGTGTAGTGGCGAGTACCGTGGAACAATTTTGAGTCAGCCATTCATTTCACCTCTGTAGTTTACTTCGGCGCCAGTGGTGCCTCTTTGGATGAGTCGTGACCTTGCGAGAGGTCCTCTGCATAACCCACACAGGAACACGGCGGTTGGTCTTGGTGACCTTATTCAATCGCTTCTTCTTTGGGCCGGGCTTGTTTCTTGCCATGTCATTCACCTCAGATTCTCCTAATCGTCGACTCGCGGCGATTTGAGCTTAGTTGTGCGAGAACTCCCTTCAGGGTCTCGTCATCGATTGGAACTTGAAGTCGATTCTGTCCGTGGAGGTTGAGCAAGTGGCGCTTTACGCCGAGGGCAACATCCTCACGGGTCATTTCGACTGCTGCGAGACGCTGTCGGGCCTCGGGTGTGAGAATAATCTTCATCGCTTCGGAAAGGGCGGACAATTCCTGCGAATCGGCCTGCTCTTGGGCCTCAACCTGCATCTGTTGCTCAGCCTGAGATTCAAACTGCTGTTGAATTTCCGCCTTGCGAGCAGCGCGCAGGCGTTCGAGTTCGTCGTCGCTTGCCGACATGATTTCCCCCACCTCAATCTCCTCGCTTCAGTACTTTGCAAGTCCGGGCGCTTCTGCCTCGACTGCTGGGCGCACTTCATGGGCGACCTCATTGAGCAACTTCTGACCGGCCGGAGTTAGAGTGCGACCCAACTTCACTGTGCCTGGTAGATTCGTTGCGAGAACGACAAGCTTTGCGTCTTCCAATTGCTGGAGGATAGTGCGAATGATGTGGCGGCTGCCAGCCTTTGCACGGTTGGGGTTGCTACCGCGGTCACGGGAGCCCCCGAATTCCTGAGCCAAATGGTTGACGCCGACGGGTGACATGGTGCCGACCTTCCGAAGGACCGCTGCTGCACGGACCTCCCACCAATCCTCCTGAACGGGAGGTCGCTCACGATGGACTCCGGTCTTGACATGCCTTGCCCATTCTGGCTGGGAAATAGTGTCCATTACAGCAAGTTTGGCCGAGACGCCTTGGATCAAAACACCGGCCGGTACATCGTGGAATGTGGTCATGGGCTACACCTTGCGAATCGCCGACCGACCCCCCGTATTTAACGGGCACGGAATTCCCCGAAGGGGAACATGTGACAAGACAGGTTGAGAACTAATCAATACGATGAGTTGGTAGCGACCTTCTCATCTTCGAAATGGAGGACGATTTCAACCACCCTGTAAGGAACTTATTGATTCATCAACTTCATTCGGGTGCTTCATTCCCAAGGGCCCATGGAGAAGGCGATGGCTCGCAACCCCAATTTATTGCGGACCCTACTCGGCCTCTCGGCGACCTTGATTTTGGTTCTCTCCTATGCTGTCTATTCGGCTACTCTGGACTCAGAGTACTACCTCTACGAAACTAGCAACGAGGCCATGGAGGTGGGCCCTCTTTTCGAGGGGGAAAACACCTCTGACACACTTACATGGAGAGCCACCACAACCGGTGCATTCTCTTGGGCGAACTTCTCTATCACCAATGCACCCGAGGGGTCTCTCTTGGAAGTTACCAGCGGGGGTCAGAAATGGTGGAGTGACCCCGCCCTTGGTAGCGGTGAGGGTAGTCAATTCAACTGTATGGAACCAAATCAGGATTTCGAGTTGATTAATCACTGTGAATATGCATTCACCCATTCTGCTGAAGCCAATTCAGATGGTGATGTGGTTTTGATCGGCATCATCGCAGATGCCCTCCCTATAGAGGGTGCGGGGTCACTGAGAGCGGATAATCAGACAGCAGCTGAAGCTGACGCCAATGATTTGGTCAATCGCGCAAATTCGACCATCACCTGGATGATAACACTCAGCAACGAAGAGTACATTTCCGTAGATACCGTCCAACTTGACATGACGCTTGTACAGCATGAATTGGAATCAGTTGAACCATTCCAATTGGATCCGGTTTCTGAGACGATTTGGTCACTCACGGCACTTCTCGGTTGCTTCGTCATGGTACTGATTCTACCGTTGGGATTCTACTATGCAAGTATCCTTCGAGAACGGCGGCAGGAGAGCATCCGAATCGATGCCTCGGAGGACGAATAAGTCCCTACATTATGAATCTGTGATTCACTTCCGATAGACCGGCGATTTCAAATAGCCGGCAGAGAGGTAAAGAGCGACCTAGCATGCGCCATAACTCTACTCTCCGTGTCAGCGTCATCGCCCTTTTGATGCTCCTAATGAGTTGGACTGCTTCGACACCAAACCTGCTGATAGAAGAGGCTGAGGCGGCTAGTGGAATTGATGTCCGGCCAATCAACTACGAGGTCACATACTCCAATTCCGTCGACGAATCAAACTACCGCCTGCTCTCCAGCGCCGACCCATCGGGGGCTGGATTCAACCGCCCGGCGAGCCTATATGTCATTGATGGAATGTTGAATGTATCCTCACAAATAACTGTGACAGTGATGAACTCGGGTAACAACCCCTCCGGCTCCTTCCAGATGAGTCTGGCCGTCCTACACGACGAATACACCGGATTTGAGATTCTCAATACCACCCT
>CAUZJP010000084.1:0-5793 GCA_963580235.1 Candidatus Thalassarchaeaceae archaeon | reverse complement strand
CCAACTTCTTGTTCCAACTGGCGTAGAAAAGGAGACCAAGCACCCCCTGCATTAGCGTGTTCTAACATCTCCTCCCAGAGTTTAAATCCCATATAATAGGATGAACTTAGTCCATCACAAACAGGTATTTCGTGTAGTTGAGCCATTACTTTACCCAATGAATACAGTGAGTCAGAATCGGAGTCAAGCCAGCCCGCATCCACGAAGGGCAGCAGCATCCAAGCGAGTCCATCCTTGGTCAATACCCGCTCACCATTGCTCAACTGTAACGGAACGGGCGTCGGGAATCCATGCTCAGCAATCCAACAGGTGTGACTAATCAACTCCTTGACCTGTTCGGGAGTTCGTTCGTTCCATACCTTGAGCACCACCCGTGAACCATCAACGAGTAGTAATTTAAAATTTGAATTTGCCCAGCCACCTTCCAGTGGTGAGATGCTCACGAGGTCTGCTAACCCGGCAGCATCGAGCAGTTCAGTGGCCTGTTCACGGCTCACTTCGGTGTATGCCATTTAGTCACCCTATGAATTCGTGGAGAACACTTCTGAAGGCGGCGATCGAACTTCTGTGGTCGACCACCCCGGCATGCAGACGGGCCGCCTCGCCAAGTGTCACTCTGTTCTCGTAGGTGGTACGCAGAGCCGAAGTCCAATCCTCCAAACTCCCCGCCTCCGGCACGACAACCCCTCCCTCTCCGACCGCTTCGGGTTGTGAGCCGATTGCGACCGATACGGAGGGCACTCCGAACAGACCGGCTTCGTTGATGACCCGCCCCCATGAGCCGGTGCTGGCGACGGTCAGCAGGTGGACATCACACTTCGAAAAGACCTCTTCGACAGCCGTGTGGCCGTGCCAAGTCGCATTGTCGTGGTTGCCGAGCGATTCTGCATAGGAACCCCCACCATGGATGTCAATCTGCGCTTCTGGCCAGTGGGCGGCGAGGTGGGGTAGGAGTTGTCGGTAGAACTCGTAGCCCTTCTCCGGTGTGACGCCGACGATGGCGATTCGGGGAGTTCCATCGTCGCCCGACTGAAGGCGAGTGGCTAGTCCAGAAACTCGTTGGGCGGCGACATCGTCGGCGCTACCGAAGCGCCCAGCGAAGTCGACTGGAAGCCGGACATTTCTAATCGCCTTGACATTGAACATGGCTGCAACTTGGGCCCCCAGCCCCGCACCCGCACAACAGACAGCTGCGGCGTTCTCAAGGCTCGAGCGGTATATGTCGGGTTGACGGAATTGCAGCTCGTCCCTGACGAATACGACATATGGAATCCCAAGGGTCTGGAAGCATTTAGCCGCTCCTGCCGACCAATGGAGTTGTGTGACGCCGACGACAGGGAGACCTGCGGCCCCGCCCCTTTCTGCTGAAGTTTCGATGGCGCGGGATATTTTATTGCAGAAGCGACGATTTGCCTTGCCGAGGTGTCGAGCTTGCAATCCACTGTTTGGCTGACCATCCTTACCGCGCAGCCGCCACGCAAGACCTGACCAGACATCCTCAATCTTGAGAGGGTAGCCGATAATGCTCAATTCAGGAACATCTCCCAGATAGGTTCCCTCTCCTCGCACCGAACTTTGGTGGACTCGCACCCGCCACCCCGACTTGAGCAGGGCGGGGTCAACATCAGGGGAGGGCTGACAGGGTGCATACAGTACATCCGCTTCGATACCGGGTCCCGGCTCCGTGACCCCCTTGAGGAGAGTTGCAAGGCTCATCTCCGCCCCACCAGCAGGCGGGTCAAGGTCGCGGAGTGCTGCGATGACCAGCCCCGGCATGGCCACCGCTATCTCCAACCACTTATCACTCCGACCGCCGCTATGAGCGCATCAATTTCGGTTCCGGCAGCGTGATGAAGGGGGGTGAAGTCGCCCGGCCGCATGGCTCTGACAGTTGCTGTAGTGGGAACTGGCTATTGGGGCCGTAACCATGTTCGCACACTCGCCGCGCTACGTGATGAGGGTACGATAGCAGCCCTTGTGGTATGCGACTTGGACGAGGAGCGGGCGAAGAGCCTCGCTCGTGAGTTTGGTTGCGTCTGGGAAACCGACGCCGCCAAGTTGGCAACTAAGCACAGTGTGACCGCTGCAACCATAGCCACTCCCACACCGCAACACGCATCTCTGGCGATTTCACTGATGGAGCAGGGCGTCAATGTTCTCGTCGAGAAGCCGCTGGCGATGAATGAAAACGAGGCCAAGTCGGTGTTGGATGCGGCACAGCGAACTGGAAGGGTGCTGATGGTGGGACATCTGTTCCGCTACCACGCAGCGGTTCGCAAGGCGGCCGAGTTGATTGCAGAAGGAGCGCTCGGTCCGGTTCTGCACATAGAATCCGAGCGCCTCTCAGTGCGTGAACCCCGCCCCGACATCGGTGTGATTGCTGCGTTGGGAATTCACGACATGGACATCACCTGCGATTTGATGGGTGATATAGACCCAATCAAAATCAGGGCGATTGCATTACCGTCAGACGAGCCCGGCATCGAAGACCACGCCGTCCTCAAGTTGGAGTTTCCAGGCGGTGCTGGAGGAAACCCGGACGGCGTCACCGCCATTGTCACCGTCTCTTGGCGAAGTCGAATCCAAGGAAAGGTGCGTGAACTGCGGGTCATCGGCCGCGACGCCTCGCTTGCCATCGACTACCTCGACCATGCCGGACTCTGGATTCACCACCACCCGGGTAACGCGCGCGGCCAGCAATGGGGTGGCTTTGACGCCGCACCCCGAGAAAGAGTCGACATCCCGCTAGGTGAACCGAGCCTGACCGCGGAACTACGCGCTTTCATCCTCCATTCATCTGGAGCCGACGACAGCGAACCACTCGCCTCCGGCCAAGTCGGGCTCCACGGTGTCCGCCTTGTTGATGCGGCGCTGCGCGCCGCAGATGAGTGACAACACCGATCTATTTTCGTAGAGAGGGTTCAAGAATGTCCCTTAGGTGGGCACAGAACATGAATCCAGCAGCCTCCCTGCTCGGTCCGCTCTACAACCTGTATGAGGGTGCCTTGGGAAGCACTGGGGGATGGCTGCTCGGCCAGTTGACTCTGGTGGGGTTCTTGGCGCTGTTCTGGTGGGCTGTCACAAACCGCGAGGAAATTATCTCAGGGCTCGACATTAGGCCCAAGACCGTGAGTTCTCTGGCCATTTTGGCATTCTTCACGAGCCTCTTCTTCTTCTTCTTCAACGACACTCTAGGCTTCCCCATCGTGGGTTCCATCGTGGTCGCCGCCAGCAGCATAGGATTCCTCCTTTGGTGCTATGTCACTCTTGAGGGTGAACCAGTCTGAGTTGACTAAAATGGCAAAATTCGGTGACCGACCCCCCCTCCCCTCCAATTTGGAGGAGTTGCTTGCCGACGAATCGGTCAGTACCATCTTTCTGAAGTCGGATTGTCCACCCCGTGTCAAGCGTGGTCACATCACCGAACTCGAGGTTGTAGAACTGGATGATGGGCCCTGGGCCGGCTCTATGATCCAGGAGTTGTCCGGCGCCCTAGAAATGACGGTCGAGCAGCACAACGAGGCGCGCAGCGACTGCTTCGTGGAAATCGATCGCCACGGCTGCAAGGTGATGCAGATTGGAGACCTCAGGGTCACGGCATCATGGCCTCCATTCTCAGACGGTTGGGAAATCATCGTTGTCCGGCCAGTCGCCCAACCGAGTTTGGAGGAGTATGGACTCGATGAGAAGTTGCTCCAACTGATTGCAGATCTGCAGAATCAGGGAACCCTGGTCAGTGGCATGCCGGGTTCAGGAAAGTCGACTCTCGCCTCAGCCATCGCTAGATGGCTCGATGGGAAGGGAGCCATTGTCAAGACGATGGAGAGCCCCCGCGACCTGCAACTACCTCAGCGAGTAACCCAATACGCGCCGCTCGCCGAAAACGAGCACTCACGAGGTTCAATGGAACTCACCGCAGACATTCTCTTCCTCGCTCGTCCCGACTTCATCGTCTTCGACGAGGTGAGGAAGACCCCCGACTTCGAGGTGTTCGGAGACTGCCGCCTAGCCGGGCTCGGCCTGCTCGGAGTAACCCATTCCGCCTCAGCCCTTGAGGCCATTCAGCGGATGATAGGGCGGGTTGAACTGGGCATCCTCGCCCAGATACTGACCACAGTCATTCATGTTGATAAGGGGAGTGTTGCAGAAGTCCTCCAATTGGCGATGACGGTAAAGGCACCGAAGGGAATGCAGGCCGACCTCGCCCGTCCAGTGATTCAAGTGAAGCGTTTCCCGGACGGCAAGGTACTCAACGAGATATTCTCATTCGGCGAGCAGATTTGCATCGTCGATGCAGAAGGCGAGAGTGAAGGCGATGAAGGAACACCTGCTCAACTGCTCGCCGCTGCCCAACTCAAGAGCAGTATCTCGGCGGATTTGGGAATCCGCGTCCACCATGTCAAGTTCGGGGGCGACGCCCACGCCGAGATATTCGTAGACGAGAGTGCCATCGGAGCGGTCGTTGGCCCTAGCGGCTCCACAATCAAGGAAATGGAGCGAGAGTATGGCATCAAACTCCGAGTGCAGTCTTCTCGTGACCTTCCGCGTGGGTTCAGGCCACCAGAGGACAAGTTCCGCAGCTCGCAGGACAGCCAGATGGACCGTTCAATGGGCGGCCGTGCGTGGGAGGACTCACGAGGCAGAGGCAAGAGGCGGAAGGGCCGTAGACGCTGAAACCCCATCCACATAGCCGCTCAAAGGTTCTTCAAGGCGGCCCGGGTCGGCCAACTCGGAGTGAGTACCATGCAAGGGGGGGAAAGTGGCCCAGTCACCATCGTTCGCGAGCAGACCAATGTCACCAGTGGCCCCGAGGTGCAACAGAAGATAATCGCCGCAGCACGCGCTCTAGCCTCCATCCTGAGGGGAACTCTCGGACCCCGCGGCCTCGACAAGGGGTTGTACAAGACGAACGGGGAATTCGCCGTCACCTCAGACGGAGCGCGCATCCTCTCCGGTCTTCTCATCAAGAATCCCGGTGCCAAGATGCTAGTCTCACTGGGTCGCTCTCAGGAGTCGAATGTGGGTGATGGAGTCACCTCGACCGTACTGCTCGCCGGAGCGTTGCTAGACGAGGCGGGGCGACTTCTTCGGAAGGGCGTCCATCCGCTCATCATAGTTGACGGATATCAAGCGGCAACAAAAATCGCCATTGAGAAACTCGAATCGATTACCACCCCCTGCTCAATCGACGACACCGACCTCCTCTCGAGAGTGGTGGCAACTTCCCTGACCGGTCGGGCCGCTGAGGCGGAGTGCGAGAGATTCGGGGAGATGTTGGTGGAGGCCTTGGGCCATGTCAACCATGTTGGTGGCAACGGAGTCACCTGCGACGCCGAGGATGTGCTGTTCGACAAGTCGGGTGAAGGCGGATTGGCTGACAGCCGGCTGATTCGTGGCACCCACTGGAAGCAGAGGGTTCCTCTGGAGAGGATGACAGGCTTGCGAGAAGATGTATCAATAGCGATTCTGAATTGCGACCTCAAGCAGAGGGAGAGCAAGCGAGACACAGAAATCGAACTCACTACGGCGGAGGATCTTGAGTCGTTCATCGCTGCCCAGGAGGCATTCAATGAGAAGATGGCCGACCAACTAATCGCCAGCGGTGCCGATGTCTTCTGTTGCTCAGGTGAGGTCGAGAGAGCGGTTCTTCACCGGCTTGCGCTCGCTGATAAGGTGGTAATCGCCGACCTCGACATCAAGCAACTCCGCCACATTGCGAAGGCATCGGGTGGTATGATGGTCGAGCATTCACCAGACCTCTCCCTCAGTGACTTGGGCCACGCCGGCAGCATT
>CAUZJP010000083.1:0-5801 GCA_963580235.1 Candidatus Thalassarchaeaceae archaeon | reverse complement strand
ATTCAATCCAACTGCCGCTGCCGCACCTGCACCCGCAGTTGAGGAACCTGCCCCCGCAATCGAAGAGGCGGCCACCGAGGCACCCGTCGTCGAGGCAGTAGATGTGGAAGTCGCAACCGAGACCGACTCAGAAGCCGAAGCCGACGCATCAGAAACCGAGACCGAATCAGAAGCCGACGCAACAGAAGCCGAAGCCGACGAATCAAAAGAAGAGTGAATGGGCCGGCGGATTACCGCCCCTCCACCTTTACGCCACTCGGAATCGGTGTTTACCGACTCGCTGGCCTTCACATCAATTCCTAGCATCACCGAATTTCGACCAATGACCGGTGTTGTCGAGAATTAGTGTTCCACGCTTTGGATGATCGTAGAAAGCGACCCCTATCTCTTTTCGAGGTTCGCTATTGAGCCCATGATTGCCCCAGCGAATATCCTCCCGCCAACCTGCGATTGACCAGCCATTATCTTCCCATCGAGCTAAGTTTACCGGTCCTCGTACAGTAGCGATTTCAGCCTCGCGACCAGGCTTCCATCGAGCGACGATCTGCGGCGGGGAACTGAGTAACCACTCGCCCAAACCGTTGGACCAAGCCGATTCCAAGACGATTTCTACGCCCAAGGTTCCTTGCGATATCAGGTCACCATCTTCCCACGAGTAGTAGGCCCAACCGCCGCCTGCACTCCACAGCCAAATCCGCTCAATCGCCGGGTCTTTCGGGTCGGGTCCGCAGGTCATGCAAACGATGTGCGAGCCGTCGGTTAGGTGATTCAAGTCGAGCCATTCTACCAACGGTTGTCGCCAAAACTCCTCTGAGTTCGCTGAAGTACAGTAGATGCCCCTGCCATACATGCAGAATGCGATTCGCTCCCCGTTACTCGCGAGGCAAAGCGGTTCAGCCTCCAAGACATGTGACCACTCGGCGCCAGCAACATCTCCGGTGTTTCTTTCGTCGATTTCAGATCCAATCTCACTTCCAGTCTCGCGCAGAGCCAAGCGCAAATCTGAGCGACTAACACCCTCTTGGAATGGCTCGGAGAGTGAAAGCGCTGCCATCCTCGCAATTTGCAATTCATATTCAGTCCAAGTACCGATGAATTTCCCCTCAGCAACAACCGAGTGTTGAATGCCGGAAGGGAATGGTTTGGTGACCTCAGAGGATGGGCGGAGAGTTTGGGAGTCTAGGTGTACCAGTTCTCCGTCCACTCCAACGACCAGAACCGTCTTGCCCGTCAGGTGAATTCTCAGCGGCGGAAAAGGAGTTAGGGGGAAGTCCAGCAAAAAGTCACCGAGCGCAACCCGTTGGCGAAGTCTCATCAAGGTGATGGTTCACAATTCCTCGTATTCTCAGTCTCCATAACCCGGTTCTGAGGGTGGGATGACCTCTCGAATCAATCTTCTGAAGGGATGTATACGGGGTCGAATCCCAGTTGTCGAGCGATGTCCGCCTCATCGAAAACAGCATTGCTCCGCTGACGAATTTTCCCCTCTGATACCCGCCAGATATCGATAACGACGGTCTCGAGTCGGTTACCCGTGGGCGGATGTGCCCCGTAGCCAAGACCAGTGTGAGTTCCGCTGACTCGGTAGGTGATGACTACGAAGTCACCTTCTGAGATGCATTCTCTAATCTCAAAGTGCCAGTCCGGAAATGCGGTGAGAAAGTCGTGGACATACCGCTTGTACCCTTCAATCCCCATCCTTCTGTTCGGCCTTCCTGCGACCTCAAAATCAAGGTGAAACAACTCATCGATAAGTGCTGGATTTCGGGCGTTCCAACCCTCCTCAATCCATTTCTTGATTAGTGTCTCGTTCTCACTTGTCATCAAGGCCCCACCCCTCGCCTACGAGGTTTCAGTAGCCCTATTTTATCGGCTTGGTGTATCAATTTTGTATCAGTCGAGGCCAAGATGGGATTTCGCTGCTGAAAGGGCGTCATCGAGCCCATCTGCATTGGAGCCGCCACCCTGTGCAATCGTTGGCCGACCACCTCCGCCAGCACCGATGTGACCCGAGATCGCCCTTAGAATCTCGACCGCGTCGTGACGGCTGGCTGCGGCTGAATCCTCAGTGATGGCGACGAGCAGTTTGCCTCCATCCTCTCTGCTACCGAGGACTGCAACAGTCGGCACGCTGGTATCCCGCGTCAGTTCGGCAGCCATTCCCTGTAGTTGGCGAAGGTCACCCCCACCTTCGAGAATGATATAGCGAACTCCATCCTTTTCGACACTGCTACCACCGCCTCCGCTAGTACGCAGTCGGGTGATTTCGCCTTCTAGTGACTCGATTTTCTTCTGTTGTGACTTCCACTCTTCGAAGAACCTCTGGACGGTGTCGGGAAGGTCCTCTGGTTGGACTCCTAAAACATCGGATGCGGCGCTCAACAGACGCTCCTGCCGCCGGGCGTGCTCCCGTGCCGTTTCTCCCGCCACGATTTGCAGACGCTCCACTCCGTCTTGAACCGCGCTGCTACGAATGATGCTAACCTCGCCAACTGAGCCCGCTTCGTCGTGGTGCGTCCCACCACACGCCTGAACATCGTGGTCACCAATCTTGATGACTCGAATCTGTTGGTGTTTCGGCGGGCCGCCCTGGTAGAGTGAGAAGCCGAAGCGGTCGTCAGCCTCAGCCCGGTCAAGCAGCAGTTTCTCTACGGATGGATTTTGGGAGATGATTGCGTTGGCGTGGTCCTCGATTGAATCCAAGTCGTCTCGGGTGAGCCGTTGGAAGTGGGTGACGTCGAGTCGAGCATAGCGCTCACCCTTGTTGCTGCCCGCCTGCCAGATGTGCGGTCCGAGAATTGCACGGGCGGACCCTCCCACGATGTGGACAGCGGTGTGATGGTCCATCAGCTGCCGCCGCCGAGATTCGTTGAGATGACCTGTCACGACCCCTTCTACTGGGCCATCAGTTAGGTGGAGAATCACCTCACCCTCGATACGGGTGTCGAGAACATTGACCGTTGAGCCATTAACCAGAGTGCCTTGGTCACCCAACTGACCACCACCCTCGGGATAGAACAGAGTACGGTCGAGAACGACCGCGTGGGTTGGTCTGCCATCAACTTCGACAGAGAGGCTGAGCGAATCTACTTGTGCAGAACTCAACTCAATGCAAGCGAGAACATTGCCGTCGAATTTCATCTGACTGGTGTCATCGTAGTAATCAGCAGATGTAGGGGGTAGAGGTTGGTCGAATATCTGCGCTCCCGCCTTCGCCGCCGCACCCTTTGCCAGATTGGCATGGCGGGCCGCCATGTCGGCGGCCAGTCCGACCCGAACCGTCAGATTGGACCAGCCTAGACGACTGGCGATTCCGACAACCATTTCGGGTTGCAGGCCGCGGGTTTCAGCGAGGTGGAAGAGCAACTCGTCCTCGACAGTTTCGGCATCTTGCGGGATACTCTGCAGGGCGGTACGAACCGCAGATTCTCCCGCCCGCAACATCTCGCGGTAGCGCACTTCTTCTAGTTCTAGAATTGTCAGAATTCCCTGTCGGCTTTGGGAGAAATTGGAGCAGTCGAGGTTGATGTCGAGGTGGTGGGCGCCAAGTTCCGCGAGTGAGACCTCGATGCCGAGTCCATCTCTAAGTTTCAGCGTTCTACGGGCCAACATCCGAGCCAGATAACCCGCCTTCACATTCGACGGAACTAACCCGTCGCCGAGCATGTTGCAGAGCGCATGAAGGTGGTCGGGAATTGCATAGATGGCTGACAGCGGCTCCGTGATCGCCTTCAACTCGGCAAGTCCGATGTTGATTCCGCGGCTGACCAGCCGCTCGACCAACTTGTCATAGAGCGCGCCAACATCAGTCCCTACATCTATGTTCAAGATCCCTGCGAGCCGCGATAATTCGCTCAGCAATTGTTCCGAGTCGACATCCCCCTCAGCGAGTTTCGCATCGAATCCAGAGAGTTCCCTCAGCCAAGCGACGGTCTCGGGGTAGATGGCCTCGTAGATGGTCGGAGTTCCAGCCGCAGCCCAGCAGAAGCGCTCGAGCCCGTAGCCGGTGTCGATGATCTGCAGGTCCATCTCGCTGTACCGCTCACCCTTGACCTCAATATCCCCATCCGGATCCTCCTCCAAATTCATGAAGACGAGTGTTGCCAATTCCAGTCCTCCCACGATGACCTCAACCGCCGGTCCAGCATTTCCTCCGCCTGCCCACGGGTTTTCGACATAGGTGATTTCATTCTCTGGAATCTTCAGATGATTGACGAAGAGATCATCACAGAACCGAATGCATTCGTCAATCCAATAGACTACTTGACCATCCTTGGGGCGGTTGAAACAGTGGTGAGCCATCATCTCAAAGGTGGTGAGATGGCGGCCGGAACGGCCCACTGCGGCAACATCGGTGAGTCGGATGCAGGGTTGGCTGATGGTCAGCGGATTTGCCGGTGGAGGCACCGAACCGTTGGTCACATGAGGTTGGAAGTCGGCGATGGAAGCGATGGTCAGATGAATGTCATCACGCCAGCGGGCAATCACCGTATAGGGTTCGACTCGAGTGTGCCCATGCCCCTCGAAATAGGAGAGGAAAGCCTCCCTCATACGGTCCTTCAAGGCGCGACCCCTTTCCTCAAAACCGGGAATCAGGGGTGTTCCGATGAAGGTGTACTCATCTTCAACGGTGTCTCCCGAAGTTTCCCTAGAGGGGTCCCGGGTCCAGAAGTAGAGGTCGGTCACTTTGCACTTCTTGCGAACGAATCCCGCCTCGCTTAGAAATGGAGCATCGATGTCACCGAATGTCATGCCGTGGCCTCCTATGGAGGCCGCGAGTGATAATCCGCACTTCATGGATGCGGCGTAGGCGAGGGGAAAAGCGCTTGAAGAGGGGGCGACACCGTCAGCCGACCAAACGGGGGGGAGTAGCATGAGTGAAGAGTGGAAAGACCATTTGGAGCAGGTTGATGACGCTCTGTTTCGGATTGCCCGGCACGGCGAGATGAAGGCTGATGCGATGCTTGTCGCTGACGCAGCTCATTGGGCGGCCAATTCGGACGACCGCTCACCGGGCCAACTGGTCAACACCGCAATGCTTCCCGGGGTGGTTGGCGAGGCATGGGCGATGGCCGACTTCCACTACGGATACGGCTTTCCAATCGGTGGTGTAGTGGCCACCGACATCGATGGCGACGGAGTCATTTCACCAGGTGGAGTTGGTTTCGACATCAACTGCGGGGTCCGGCTATGCGCTACCGAGTTGACAATCGACCAGATACCCGACATGGCTGCGCTGGCGAAGCGACTCTCGAATCGGATACCGGCTGGCGCCTCGGGCAAGGGTGGCGTCATTCTCTCAGAGGCGGAGTTGCAAACCGTTCTCGAAGAGGGTGCTTCAGCCTCGGCGGACCTCGGCTGGGGCTTCCATGAAGACCTTGCCAACATCGAGTCGAATGGCCTACTCGAGGGTGAAAACCGAACCCTCACAGAGCGGGCGATGAAACGGGGGTCGAAATCACTCGGAACACTAGGTTCGGGCAACCACTTCCTCGAAATCCAGGTGGTTGAGCGGGTAGTCGACGAAGAGGCCGCCGCTGCTTTCGGACTCCGAGAAGGTCAAGTCTGTGCAATGATTCACACCGGCTCGAGAGGATTGGGTCACCAAGTCTGTTCGGACCATGTGGGGGCGTTGGAATCTCGCTACCGAAGCCACGGCGATTCATGGCGTAGTGACGAATGGGACATCACTCTCCCAGACCGACAACTCGCCGCCGCCCCATTCTACTCCACAGAGGGTCAAGCCTACTTTGAGGCGATGCAGGCGGCGGGCAATTTCGCATTCGCAAATCGTAGCGCAC
>CAUZJP010000082.1:0-5817 GCA_963580235.1 Candidatus Thalassarchaeaceae archaeon | reverse complement strand
CCCGAGGTCTCAAGATAGGGATTCTCATCGCTCTCGCCATAGGCTTCGTCTTCATGGCGCCCGGGGCCGTAATGGTGGCGGGAAAGGTCTCTAGAAAGGAGAACGGAATCATCGCCTTGGCAGGGCCCATTTCGAACATCATTCTCTTCGGATTCGGTCTACTCGCAGGTGGTTTCCTCATCTCACTCACCAGCACCTCTTGGGTCACCGACCTCGTCGTTTTCTGGCTGTGGGGTAATGCCATCCTCGGCGCCTTCAACATGCTTCCATTCGGGCCACTCGACGGCCGCAAGGTGAAGGACTGGTCAGAACCGATATTCTGGTCGTTTCTAACCCTAACAATCGGGCTAGTATATCTCGCATTCAGCGGCAAGGCAGAATTGCTGCTCCAGCAGGTCTCAAACTTCTTCTGAGGCTCACAACAGAGTGTTCTCTATCGGTTGTTCATCGAGATGGAAGAACGAATATACAGCCCACCAAGTGATTAGGTCGAGGCTGTTTGCAAGGTTGGTCACACCACTATTTTCCTCTCCGTACCCCTTTCCTTCCGTGGACATCCAATCCTCCATCTCCTCCAATGTATCACAGATTTGGTGGTAACACCAGTAGCCATCTACGAGGCCGCCGAAGCCGATGGTGACGGTCCCGAGGTTGTCTTGGAAGGCGGCGTGGTCTGAGCGAGCAGTCGTATCTTCGTAGATGATAATCTCCGAGCGGTTGCCCTCCAGCCAGGAGTCGTACTTCCAAGTGTCACTGTCGTGCCCCGCCCCGGTGAGAGTTCCCATCTGCTCTTCCAAACCGAGTGCGTCCGACCCAATCCACTCAGAGAGGTGTACAATACCGGGCTGGCTAAGATTTTCGTACGAGTCGGTGGGTCCGATGTAAACCCGCATCGGCCACACCTCGTCGTCCTTGGGGTAACCATCCTCATCCGGCGCAGGATCCGGGTCGCTGTGTGGAGCGCCACCTCCTCCCGGCCAGTTGACGCCCGCCATGTCGAGGTTGATGTAGTTCGTAACGGTGACTTCGGGGTTGTCTTCCTTGACATAGAAATCCGTCCAGTAGTCACTGCCTCGCTTACCTCCCTCTTCACCTGACCAGAGGCAGAAGACCATCGTTCTGCGCGACTTGAAGTTAGCCATCATCTCGGCGGTTTCCAGAACCATGCTGGTGCCGGCCGTGTTGTCGTATGCCCCCACTCGCGTGCCGTAGGTACGCTCCCCCGTGATGTGCGGGTCGAGCAGCGGGATTGCGGCGTTGGCAGGTGGTGCGATGTCGAAGTGAGCTCCGAACACAAGCCACTCATCGGGAGTCTCCTCACCCCAGCGATAGCCGCAGATGTTGAGCGCCTCAGGATTCTGCTTGTCGAAGAAGTCGGTGAACTCAAAGCGATGTTTGACGACTTCAAGACCGAACGACTCCAACTCTCCAAAGATGTAGTCACCAGCGTCCTCGTACGCCTCATTACCTTGACCCGCCCAGCGATCCCAGTAACCCTGTCGTCGGTCGATGTCGGTTAGGTCGTAGGCTGGCTCGGTGATTTCGTGGAGTCGGTCGTACACCGCCCTGCCATTGATGATTCCAGTAGCGTAGTCACCACCACCATCGGGCCCGAAGCCAGGTGCCGAAGGGCGCGTGATTGGGATGGTGAGGTAAGCCACCTTGCCACCGTCATCCACAGAGTGGTTCATTCGGTCAAGGGTGTTGTTCTCAATAGGAACCCGTTCAACCGCGCCACCATCCGGTGAATTGGGTCCACCCCGTTGCGCCCAACTTCGCCACGACTCAGTCGAATCTCTGGTCGGCCAATTCTGTCGCCCATTTTCTCCGATGAGGAGGAATGCCTCCGATATCCGCGGCGGCGCCAAAATCGAAATTTGGACAGATTCCCCGCTCGACAGGTCGATCACAGTCGAATTCTGTACGAACCCGTCATACGGATTCATGAGAAGATAAGGAATGTAGACGGCCATGCTCGAATCGGCGGTTAGTTTGACATTCTGGAAGACCCCACCAGTGAGTGTCATCACTCCAACATCGAGGTCGTCAGCAGAGGGGGGGCCATCATCACCGGGGCCGAAGCAGCCGGAGAGCATCGAGGCGCAGAAGAGCATCGTGAGAAGGAGTGCCTTGAGGCGCATCAACTAGGGGAGCCGAGAGGTGCTGTTGAACCCAACGGCTGACGGTTTACACCAACTTAGGCGTAGAATAGACGCAGACAGGTGAGTGAGCCATCCGCCGCGCGAATGTGCTCCATATCCACCTCAGTGAGTGAAAAACCGTGCTCAATGAGAGCAGCAGCAGTCTGAGGATAGTTCGATGACACGATGACACGGTCACCCTCGAACCCGATGGTGTTTGCACCATACGACTCCTCATGAGGCACCCAGATGATGTCTCCCCCAAGTGGTTCAAGTTGCTCCGGTGTGAGGAATCCCTCTGCCGCCACCAGCACACCAGGCGCCGGAGACGAACAAACCGTCGATAGATGAAGTGTAGTCGAGGGTACATCCATCACGGCAGAAGCAAACCCTCGCTCATCCATGACACCCCGAATGAACTCAATGCCAGCATCGTTGGTACGGGTCGATCTACCTATCATGAAGATGTCATCATAGAACAGCACATCTCCTCCGTCTAGATGCGCATCTTCGGGCATTTGAATGACCTCCAAGGCGCCATTAAGGGCGTTGCGGATCCCTTCCACCTCACCTCTCCGGGACGGGTGACCAAGATTGCACATTACAACCGCACCATCCACCACAACCGCCGCATCCTCGACAAAGCAACAGTCAGGGTATTCTGGAAGACCCGGGAGAATCCGGACCTCCATCCCGTGGCTTTTGAGGGCAGTAATGTACTCTTCATGAGTCATTATAGAGGCGTCTAGATTTGTGGGGCCACTCCCGTAGTAATTAGCAAGAGCGTGAATGAACCGAGGTGAAATTTCTCGAGTTAGCGCCTTTGTCCGGCGCCTCCGGTTCCAATCTCCCATTGATTGACCGCTTAGTAATGGGGTCATAAGCATTCGGAACCCGGTAATGATGTACCCTTTACCGGAAAACGGTGAATAGTTCCCCCAAAGCATCCGGCTTACAGCAATAATCTAAGTCATTGATGCAGAGGGCAGGATTTGAACCTGCGAACCGCTAAGGACTGGGACCTCATCCCAGCGCCGTTGACCAAGCTTGGCAACCCCTGCTCAAGATTCGGGGAGTGCGAATCAGCCTTGAATGCAACGGAATTATCCGGTGGTTTGTTGGGCCCAAAGGTATCGTCCCCATCGTCCTCTGCTATCAAGTAGGGATGACCCACCCACCGCCACACCGGTGAGTGTATGGGAGGCGAAAAAGTACCCCTAGGTCGAATGTTCATCAACGACGAGATGCGTTCGGTAGCGGCAGAAGTATTGGACTCCGGTCGATGGATCAAAGGACCACACGGCAAAGCCTTCGGCGCAGAGTGGGCGGCCTACTGCGGTGCGCTTTCCGGCACCCCCTGTTCGAATGGTTCCGTCGCTCTCATCGCCGCCCTCCGCCTGCTTGAAGTAGGTCCGGGCGACGAGGTCATAGTCCCCTCACACACCTTCATCGCCAGTGCCACATGCATAGACCAAGTTGGCGCGACGGCGGTGTTTGTTGACGTGGAGGAGGAGTTCCATACACTCTGTCCAGAGCAGGTCGAGGCGGCAATCACCCCGGCCACCAAGGCGATCATCGCAGTCCACCTCTACGGCCAGCCGGTCAGCCCTAGGATATTCGAAATCAGCAAGTCCCACGGCATTCCGGTCATCGAGGATAGTGCGCAGGCTCATGGAGCTGAGTTGAACGGACAAAGAATCGGCAGCATAGGCGAGTTGGCGACCTTCTCATTCTTTCCGAGCAAGAACATGGCGGTCGGTGGCGATGGAGGAGCAATCCTCGCCAACACAGAAGAACTCGCACCGCGCATTTCGATGGCTATCGACCACGGCCGTCAGGACAAGTATCGGCACGACTTCCTAGGCTCTAACTTTCGGCTCTCTGAAATTCAGTGCGCCCTTGGAAGGGTCCAACTCAAACACCTCGACTCATGGGTCGCCCGCCGAAACGAGATAGCCGCCCGCTACAACAGTGCCTTCGCTAACCTAGGATGGACACCAACCCCCACCACTAGGGAAGGAGCACTGCACGGCTGGCATCAGTATGTGCTGCGCGTTGCAGACCGCGACGGATTCCAGTCGCACATGGACGCCAACGGTGTATCCACTGGTGTCCACTACCCCATTCCTTGCCACCTTCAGCCGCTGTATGAGGGCCATCCACAGTCAGCAGCAGGCTCCCTGCCAGTGACTGAGGCAATCTGTGACAGCGTGGTGTCTATTCCAGTTCATCCCCACCTCAGTGAAGATGAGGTTGAACGGGTCATCGCAGCCGTCTCTTCGTATACGCCGGCTTGAAGTGCCGACGTCTCCAGCCCCCTCACATGGGTGAGCCCCGCAAGTTACAGTCCGGCATCGTCGATGTCGAGTTCGGCGATGAGGTCACGGTGGTTGAACCGGTGAACCTCTACGGCTGCACATTTGGTGACGGGGTGTTCGTTGGCCCATTCGTAGAGATCCAGAAGGGAGTGAGCGTCGGTGCGCGCACGAGAGTGCAGAGCCACGCCTTCATCTGCGAACTCGTAAGCATCGGCAAGGACTGCTTCATCAGTCACGGTGCCAAGTTCATCAACGACCCCTTCAGCATCGGGGGTCCCGCCCGAGGGGACAGGTCACAGTGGAAGGAGACAGTTGTTGGAGACAGAGTCAGCATCGGCACCAACGCCACCATCATGCCGGTCAGCATCTGCGATGATGTGGTCATCGGGGCGGGAGCGGTGGTCACCAAGGACATCACAGAATCAGGAACCTATGCCGGCAATCCGGCTCGTAAGATGTGAATAAGAGAGAGGGGTGGATACTCATCCACCCCCCTCCTGACATTTCTGATTCAATCAGTTGTCATTGGTATTGTAGTTTTCAGGCACACACCGATAGTGCTCGACGACATAGACAGTACTCCCGTCTATTGGGTGAGTACGCGTGTACCCACTCACAACTACAGTGTTACAATCGCATGTACTAGTGTTCATACACATTTTACCACCAAATCCCCCGTTGATGCTGGCTGTATTAAGACCTCGTAATAAATTAGGATATAGCAAAACCGCTTTTGCTGAAATAACCCACATTATCGCAGTTAAACGCAGTATTTTCCAGTATTCTCAATATTTAATTTTCTACAGGCCGAGCCCCAATAACGAGTCAGAACGGAAGCGTTTTGTCCAATCGGGCAGTCATCTCGAGATAGCGGTCAGTGTGCTCGGTATCGGGGATGTTCATCACGAACTGCCAGTAGCGCCAGGCGGCAACCGACAATGTAGCGAAGCGATGCAGAATAGGTAGTGCGGTGCGCTCGGTTTCGGTTATTTTCCGTACAGATTCATAACCTGACAATATCGCTTGCCAGCGTTCTGTGACCGGCTCACCATCCTGCCATCCGAAGCCAACGAAGGCCATCACTAGATCTAGTGCATTCGCTCCCACGCATATCTCCTCGAAGTCGAGCACTGTAAGCACTTTTCCAGACATACCGAGAACATTGTCAGGAAACAAGTCACCGTGGATGATGCTATTCGGCAGGTCATCAGGAATATCTGCCTTGAGTTGTCCAACTTCTTGTTCCAACTGGCGTAGAAAAGGAGACCAAGCACCCCCTGCATTAGCGTGTTCTAACATCTCCTCCCAGAGTTTAAATCCCATATAATAGGATGAACTTAGTCCATCACAAACAGGTA
>CAUZJP010000081.1:0-5827 GCA_963580235.1 Candidatus Thalassarchaeaceae archaeon | reverse complement strand
GATGGTGCCTACTTCTATGTCTGTGGCGACAAGAATTACATGGCGAAGGATGTCCATCAAACCTTGATTGACACCGCTGAGCAGTATGGCGGAATGTCTGCTGATGATGCGAAGGAATTCATCGAGAAGGGCCTGATGAAGGAAGAGAAGCGCTACCTCCGCGATGTCTACTGAGATTAGAGTCACCAGCGACGAGGTCAATGGTGAAACTAGAACTCCGCCTGCATCAGTCTATTGAACCGGGTCGGCTTAGGTGAAGTCATGTTCGAGCGGGTGCTCATCGCCAATCGGGGTGAGATTGCGCTCCGAATACTGCGCGCCCTGCGCGGGCTTGGCTGCTCGGTCGCCATCATCCACGGGCGGGAGGATCGACTCTCCCTACCAGTTCGAATGTCGGATGTCGCCATCCCCATCTACTCCGACAATCCACTTGACGCTTATCTCGATTTCGAGCGGATCATCGAGGCGGCGAAGGAGGTCGGTGCTCAGGCGATTCATCCCGGATACGGCTTCCTCGCGGAGAATGCCTCCTTCGTCAGGCGATGTGAGGAGGAGGGGATCACCTTCATCGGCCCATCATCCGAAGTAATCTCACTTCTCGGCGACAAAATCGAGGCTCGCGCCGCGATGGAGGCGGCTGGGCTCCCCGTGGCCAAGGGGAGCAGTGAGCCGGTCACCAGCGCCGAGGTGGCATCCTCACTCGCTGATGAAATCGGCTACCCCGTCATCATCAAGGCGGCAGCGGGCGGTGGTGGAATAGGCATGCAGATAGTCAACGAGGTGAGCGAGTTCCCCTCAGCTCTCAGAATCTGCCAGTCGCGGGCGAAGTCCGCCTTCGGTGACGAGCGAGTATTTGTCGAGAAGTACATCGAAGGAGCACAACACATCGAATTCCAAGTGCTCGCCGACGGCACCGACGCAATCCATTTCGGCGAGCGTTTTTGTTCCATTCAACGGCGCCACCAGAAGTTGCTAGAGGAGGGCCCTTGGCTACCTCCGGAAGTCCGAGAAGAGGTTGGTGCTCGCGTGTGCGCGGGGGCGCGTGCGGTCGGCTACAAGGGGTTGGCAACTTTCGAGTTCCTGCGCGATTCGTCCGGTGAGTTCTACTTCCTAGAGGTGAACCCGAGAGTCCAAGTGGAGCATACGGTGACCGAAATGATCACCGGCCATGACCTCGTGAAGTTAGGCATCCGGGTGGCGGCGGGGGAGTCGCTTCCGTTGTCACAGGATGAGGTGAAGATTTCCGGCCACGCAATCCAATGTCGAATCAACGCCGAGGACCCAGTCAAGTTCGTCCCCTCACCAGGGAGGCTCTGGGACTGTCACTTCCCGGGAGGCTTTGGTGTCAGGGTGGACACACACGCCCACATCGGCTACGAGATGCCGGGTTGTTTCGACTCACTGCTCGCCAAGATGGTGGTCTGGGGCAGAGACCGCGAACAGGCCATTGAGTCGCTGAAGGTGGCACTCGACGAAACTGTTCTCGTCGGTGTCGAGACAGTTATTCCGCTGCATCGGGCGATTCTCGATGAGCCCGATTTCCTCGCCCGAAAGATTACCATCAGTTATCTTGAGGAGCATCCCGAACTGATGAGGTGAAAAAATGGAATTGGTAATCGTCGGGAGTGTTGCCTACGATGACTTGGCGACCGATGCCGGGGAAGCAGAGGGTGCGCTCGGCGGCTCGGCAACCTACGCTGGCCTCTCCGCCGCCTTCCACTCCCGTCTGCGCGACCCCAACATGGGAGGTCCGGTGCCTGTTGGTTTGGTTGGCGTGGTCGGCGATGATTTCCGCGTTGGTGACTGGGAGATGTTGGAGTCCCGTGGCTTGGACTTGTCAGGAATCGAGCGGGCCGAGGGCTCCACTTTTCGCTGGCGTGGCCGCTATCACGGGTCGATGGATGAGGCTGAGACCCTCGAGACTCAACTGAATGTCTTCGGTGAGTTTGAACCGAAGATTCCTGCTGGTTGGACCTCGCCCGAAGTTCTGTTCTGTGGGAATATACATCCGGCGATTCAAGCCGCAGTTCTCGACTCCTGTACTGAGGCCAAATTCACCGCACTCGACTCGATGAACCTCTGGATAATGACTGAACCGACAGCGCTTTCAGATGTGATGCGCCGAGTCGACATGGCGATTTTGAATGACCAGGAGGTGAGATTGATCGCAGACGATGTAAACCTGATTCGGGCTGCTGACTCAATCAGGAGTGGCGATGCTTTGGTCGAGCCAGAGGGGTGGGACCCAGCTGATGGCCATCCGGGTAGCGGGCCTGATTATCTAGTCGTGAAGAAGGGGGAAAACGGTGTGATTGCGTTCACCCCCCAAGGGATGGTTGCTCTTCCTGCCATGCCGACTTCCAAAGTGGTGGACCCGACAGGTTGTGGCGACTCCTTTGCCGGAGCACTACTCTCACTGCTCGCGGCTTCGGGAAATGTTCGGCCGGGAATTGAGGAGATTCGCACAGCGATCATCAATGCAGTCGTGACTGCCTCGTTCACCCTCGGTGAATTCGGCACTGCTGGGATCATGAACCTTGACAGGGCCGATTACGCAGCCCGGCTGGACTCCTATCGTCGAATCGCCGGCGTGTGAGCAAGGTCGGTTCGATGCCAACTGAGCACTTTGGGGACTCAACCGAGTCTGCGCATGCCACCGAATCCTGGAGTCGGGTCAGAGGTGCATAGCATCTTGTTGAATGAGGAGGGGACCTCCGACTTATCCTCCTCTTCAGTCCCCAAGACCAGCGTGGAAGAGCGGGTTGAGTCAGAGATTCCTCGAAGTGTCCGGGCAGCGAGGTCATCTGCAATCGCTCCGCCGCCATTTTGGGTCAGCAGCTTCAGCCTCTCCGCGACATCGGATTGTGCGTCTTGGTCAGCCCGTAGTCGGAGGATTTGATCGGTTCGCAGTTCCGCGTCCGTGTATTGGTCACCCTCGTTGCCGTCCTCATCCCCGTAAGTTTCTCTGTAGCTCGCTTCGCCAATGATGAGTTTGGTGAATTCCTTGCCCTTTTTCTCCAACCGCTTGAGGCCTGGTCGAACCCACTGCCCAAGCGTTGACATGGCGCCTCTTCGGCGGTGTAGTCGGTCTTTGTTGAGTCGTAGTCGAGAGTCGTTGACACCCTGTCTGTGCATCCTGCTGAGTGCTGGGTATTCGTCCAGGGCGGCTCGATCACTCCTGCGTGCGTACTTCGGCTGGCGGGTGAGGGGCCTTGGCTGCGGGGCTGGCGGAGTCGAAATACGCGCTGATTCAACGAGGCCGGAACTCACTGGTAGTCCGGGCCGAAGGGCTTCGCGTGTGGGCTCAGGAAGTGCATTCCCCGAACCAAGAGCGGCGGAGAGCATGGAGTAGGAGGAGGTCGGTCCACCAGCAGGCTGCTCCCGGGCGGACTGCTGTGTCCTTGGAGCAGGCAGGGTAGTATGTGGTTGAGTGTGGGTGTTCGCATACGAACCTGTAGAGGGATACGAATCATGTGAGGTTGGCGAGGGAGTCATTGTCGAGGTTGTGTACTGCTGGCCCGTGCCCGTGTCCTCCTCAACATCATCCAACTGGTCGAAGATTCCGAACATTCCACCAGTATCGAAGTTTGCTTCGCTCGCCTCCTTCGCGGCACTTTCAACTCTTGAGAGCGGAGCTGACTCCCCGTCTTTCTCCTCGTACCATTTTGGTTCACTTCTCCCCCAGCATCGCTGGTATGCATTATCGGCGGATAAGTCGGCAGAATCCGTTGGGGTTTGGAATGGTGAGTCGTAGGAGTGGTTCGGAACGGAGGTGACCTCTCTCTGCTCCTGAAGTGCGCGCGATGCTCGCCCGTACATCGACCGTTGTGGTAATCCCCCCTCCAACTCGGGTGTTGCCGGTCTGGGTGTGTCGGTTGATGGGCTCGAGTAGTGAGGTGTGGGGCTCGTCTGAACATCCGCCGGAGTGCTGCTGCGACCGTGCTGCGAGTATGTGCTTGCTGTGGCAACCACTCCAGACTCTGGTATCTGCTCAGCGTCTGCTGAGGTGACATCGTCGCTGAACAACTCAGCATCGAAGATAGGTTGTTCCGCGCCGTAGGCCCGCTCTCGATGGTCCCGAAGGTCCGCAAGCGCTTCCTCCAGCGAGGTGCCGCTCACTCCTCCGACCAACTGAGCTTCGGCAGCCTCGACCGACTGTAGTTCGTTTTGAATGTCATCAATGCTGCCAATCGATAGGAACTCGGGTTGCTGCAACTCATCGAGTCCGAGCCTCGCATCTTCGAGAGTCGCCCCCTCGGACATGCGGTCAACCATGATGTACAACCTCTGTAATCGGTGGTCACGACCGTAGAGGATGTGCCTATCACCTTGACGGGTGTCAATGCATAGTGCAGGTCTTCGGCCCAGTGCCCAGAAGAGGATGGCAGCGGCTCCGAGGATGAAGGAGTAGACCTGAGGCCTTCCGTCAAGAACTCGGAAACTTGCGATAACGGCGAGAACACCGAAGAGGGTGAGGAGCGGGGGGGTGATCGCGACATGGTGGTGGCGAAGCCGAACGATAGTGTCGAGTTCGATTCGCATGCCTTTGCCGTCTGCACGCTCAAGCAGAAGCGATTTATCGCTCAGAAGAGCATCGACTTGACCGTCGATTCCAGCAACTCTCAGGGCAGGGAAGATTTCAGATTCCAAACATCGCCCCCCATCTACTCCGTCCTTCGTTCAGGTGTTGACCTGAGCGTACATCCCGACTCGCAAGGCCAGCGGTCTGCTTCTATACGTTGCCCCATCCCTACGGGCGCGCGAGCCGTTCTTTCCACCCTTCCCATGCCTGCAAATTCCCCGCGAGATGAACAGCGCCTCCCAAATCGAAGGTATCGATATGCCACGAACTGAACCTTAGAACAATTGATACCGCAACCTCGGCTTCTTCCGGACATGCGCAATGAAACAGTAGCCACGCTGCTCGTCCTGCTGATGCTGACGGCAGCGGGCGGATATGCGATTATGAACAACGACGGAATCGGATCAGGTTCACCGGACGTGAACGAGAAGATAGGTGAATGGGACGTCTACTACGTCCAGAGCGGAAGCGAACTACCGAACTGCAACTCGGACACGAGGGGCCGCCTCTACTATGTGGAGGCGGACGCAGGCTTCCAGACATGCACCAATTTCGGATGGGCGTTCGTGGACCTCACCGGACCGGCTGGGCCTGCAGGCGCGGACGGTGTCGATGGAGTGAACGGAACACAAGGCCCAGCAGGTGCTGACGGCGCTGACGGCGCTGACGGTTCACAAGGACTAGCTGGCGCTGACGGTGTTGATGGTGTGAACGGGACCGATGGTGCCGATGGAGCGCCGGGTGTTCTGGGAGTCAACGGAACTGACGGTCAAGAAGGCGCTGATGGCGCGAATGGCCAAGATGGTGCTGATGGTGTGAATGGCGATGTCGGTGTGAATGGCGACCAAGGAGATTCGGGTCCGGCTGGACAGAATGGCCAGGATGGAATGGACGGACAGGACGGAGACGACGGCGTGGACGGACAGGATGGCGCTGACGGCATCGATGGAACCAACGGCACCGACGGACAGGAAGGAGACGACGGACTGAATGGTGCTGACGGCATCAATGGAACCAACGGCGTGGACGGACAGGGCGGTGCCAACGGCATCGATGGAACCAACGGTACCGACGGACAGGACGGAGCAAACGGCGTGGACGGTCAGGATGGTGCCGACGGCATCGATGGAGCCAACGGCACCGACGGAAACAACGGCACCGACGGAAACAACGGCACCGACGGAAACAACGGCACCGACGGAAACAACGGCACCGACGGAAACAACGGCACCGACGGACAGGACG